>NZ_JBFUHH010000005.1:0-95928 GCF_056402495.1 Microvirga sp. P4_A5
GGCCAGATGCTTACGCTCGGTGTGAGCGTAGGAGGCCGTCAGTTCAAGAACCGGTTCCTCGGTATCATTCTCAACGATGTAGAACACGCCCCGTTGCGCGTTTACCAGTGAGGCGWTTTCCGACAAGATGAGATTGGACACGGTGGCAAGATCACGCTCGCCTTGCAGCATGCGGGTGAACTTCGCGAGGTTCGTCTTCAGCCAATCCTGCTCGGCATTTTTCTGCGTCGTGTCACGCAGGTTGCGGATCATTTCGTTGATGTTGTCCTTCAGGGCCGCAAGTTCGCCGAGCGCCTCGGCGGTGATCGAGCGGGTAAGGTCACCGCGCGTCACCGCAGTTGCCACTTCGGCGATCGCGCGAACCTGGTTAGTGAGGTTGGCCGCAAGCTGGTTTACGTTGTCTGTAAGGTCGCGCCRAAGGCCGGATACACCTTCGACTCGCGCTTGCCCGCCGAGTTGCCCTTCGGTACCGACCTCCTTGGCGACGCGCGTGACTTCGGACGCGAAGGAGTTGAGCTGGTCCACCATCGTGTTGATGGTGTTCTTCAACTCCAGCATCTCGCCCTTCACGTCGACGGTAATCTTTTTGGACAGGTTGCCGTTAGCGACCGCGGTGGTCACGTCAGCGATGTTTCGGACCTGACCGGTGAGGTTGGCTGCCATCATGTTGACGTTGTCAGTGAGGTCCTTCCACGTTCCGCCGACGCCCTGCACCTGAGCCTGACCGCCGAGGCGCCCTTCCGTTCCGACTTCTCGCGCAACGCGCGTCACCTCCGACGCGAATGAGTTGAGCTGATCCACCATGGTGTTGATGGTGTTCTTCAATTCGAGCATTTCACCGCGAACGTCGACGGTGATTTTTTTGGAGAGATTTCCGTTTGCCACTGCGGTTGTGACGTCTGCGATGTTTCGTACCTGGCCAGTCAGGTTGGCGGCCATCATGTTGACGTTGTCGGTCAGGTCCTTCCAGGTACCCGCGACGCCCTTCACCTGTGCCTGGCCTCCGAGCTTTCCTTCCGATCCTACCTCGCGGGCGACGCGCGTGACTTCGGAGGCGAAGGAGTTGAGCTGGTCGACCATCGTGTTGATGGTGGATTTCAGTTCCAGCATCTCGCCTTCCACGACGACGGTGATTTTTTTCGAGAGGTCGCCGGTTGCGACCGCGGTGACGACTTCGGCGATACCGCGGACCTGGCCGGTGAGATTGGCGGCCATCAGGTTGACGTTATCCGTCAAGTCCTTCCATGTGCCGCCGACACCCTTCACCTGAGCCTGCCCGCCTAGCTTGCCCTCGGACCCGACTTCGCGCGCCACGCGCGTCACTTCGGATGCAAACGAGTTGAGCTGGTCCACCATGGTGTTGATGGTGTTCTTCAACTCCAGAAGCTCACCACGGACGTCGACCGTGATCTTCTTGGATAGATCGCCGGTGGCGACCGCGGTCGTGACCTCGGCGATATTTCGAACTTGCCCGGTGAGATTGGCGGCCATCATGTTGACGTTGTCGGTGAGGCCCTTCCAAACCCCGCCGACGCCTTCCACCCGAGCCTGACCGCCCAGCTTGCCCTCTGTTCCTACTTCGCGCGCGACACGGGTCACCTCGGAGGCGAAGGAGTTCAGCTGGTCCACCATGGTGTTGATGGTGGATTTGAGCTCGAGCATCTCGCCTTTGACATCGACGGTGATCTTCTTGGACAGATCGCCGGTTGCGACCGCCGTGGTCACTTCCGCAATGTTGCGGACCTGGCCGGTCAGGTTCGCCGCCATCGAGTTCACGTTGTCGGTCAAATCCTTCCAGGTTCCACCGACGCCCTTCACCTGGGCCTGGCCGCCCAGCTTGCCTTCTGATCCCACTTCCTTGGCGACGCGCGTCACTTCCGACGCGAACGAATTGAGCTGGTCCACCATCGTGTTGATAGTGTTCTTCAACTCCAGCATCTCGCCTTTGACGTCTACGGTGATCTTCTTCGACAGGTCGCCCGTGGCGACGGCGGTGGTTACATCTGCGATATTGCGGACTTGCCCCGTAAGGTTTGCCGCCATCATGTTCACGTTGTCGGTGAGATCACGCCAAAGGCCGGCGGCCCCCGGCACGAGGGCCTGTCCGCCGAGTTTGCCCTCGATGCCCACTTCGCGGGCCACATTGGTGACCTGATCCGCAAAGGTCGCCAGAGTGTCGATCATGCTGTTGATCGTTTCCGCCAATGAGGCGATCTCTCCCTTGGCCTCGACCGTCAGCTTGTGGGTGAGATTTCCGACGGCCACCGCCGTGACGACATCCGCGATGCCGCGCACCTGGCCCGTGAGGTTCGCGGCCATCATGTTCACGTTGTCGGTCAGGTCCTTCCAGACCCCTGCGACGCCTTTCACCTGAGCCTGGCCGCCGAGCTTTCCTTCAGAACCCACCTCCTTTGCGACGCGCGTCACCTCCGATGCGAAGGAGTTGAGCTGGTCTACCATCGTGTTGATCGTATTTTTCAGCTCCAGCATTTCGCCTTTGACATCGACGGTGATTTTCTTCGATAGATCACCCGTCGCTACGGCCGTGGTCACATCGGCGATGTTTCGGACCTGGCCGGTAAGATTGGCGGCCATCATGTTGACGTTGTCGGTGAGATCTTTCCAGGTGCCGGCGACGCCCTGAACCTGCGCCTGGCCGCCTAGCTTTCCTTCCGTTCCCACCTCGCGCGCCACGCGCGTCACCTCCGACGCGAACGAATTGAGCTGGCCCACCATGGTGTTGACCACCTTGCCGATGCGCAGGAATTCGCCCCGTAGTGGACGTCCCTGGATTTCGAGCTGCATCGGCTGGCTGAGATCGCCCTTGGCGACTGCCCCGATCACCCGGGCCACCTCCGTGGTCGGCTGGACGAGGTCCCCGATCATGGAGTTCACGGAATCGATGCAATCGCTCCAGCAGCCGCGGGCCGCGGGCAACTTGCCGCGCTCGCCGATCTGGCCCTCCTTGCCGACGACCTTCGACATCCGGGAGAGTTCGCGGGTGAGACCGTCGTTCAGCTCGACGACGTCATTGAAGGCCTCTGCCAGCTCCCCGTCGACTCCGGTCAGATCCAGCGGAAGGCGTACGGAAAAATCGCCTTTCCGCAAAGATCGCAACGCCTTGAGGATAGCTTTATGGTCAAGCTGCGACGGCGCAATCTGTGTCTGTGGCAAGGGGACCTCGTATGGAACGCTTCGTGAAAAATTTTAAAGCTCAGCTTTCGGACTGCCGCTTTTGTAGAAAGTCTATACCTGCATCATGACGTAGCGGGAAGTCGGCTCGGACACTACAATTCACCAACGTGTAGAAAGTGTTGCGGAGTGCAAGTCTCGAAACTTCGCATTCTCCTGTGTCCTTCGAGCGGAAGCCGAAAGCGTCGATGAGCCACCCGCGACTCCCTGGCGCCTGAAGCGGTGTTCAGTGCAACTGCATAACGTTGATTATCGTTCCGCCATTGCGATTGCGCCTTACGCCCTAGCGTGGCTCGACAGAGAAGGTTCCCGGTGGTGCTGCAGACAAGGTGTTGCGCGTCTCGCCTCAAGGAGGCATATGACCAAGCGCATATGGGCGTTATATAATCGACGTGACCCACGTCATGGCTTCGGGCCCTCATCAAGGCGAAATGATGCCGATAGACGCCAAGAAACTTCACCGCGACGCCATCGTTATCGATGCGGTTTGTCCGCTTCTCGCGACACCGAGCTACCTCGATCTCTATCGTCGTGGGGGGCTGACGATGGTGGCTCCCACGGTCGGTGGATTTTCTGGCGGCGCAGGGCAGACGCTTCGTTCCATCGGACGCTGGTTGAAGCTCGTACGCGAAAACGACGATCTCTTGCTGGTGAAGCGCGCCGCCGATGTAACGCGCGCGAAGGCCGAGGGCAAACTCGGGATATTGCTTCATTTTCAGGGCACAGAACCGGTCGAGAACGACCTCGATCTCGTCGACGCGTACAAGGAACTCGGTGTCGGTATCATCCAGCTCAGCTACAATGTGAAAAACCGCTTTGGCGATGGCTGCGAGGAACGGACCGACGCGGGGATGAGCCGCCTCGGCCTCAAGTTGATAGAACGACTCAACAAGGCGCGTGTCATCGTCGATTGCTCGCACACAGGTTACCGGACCACCATGGATGCCATCGAGGCATCATCGGAGCCCGTCGTCTTTTCCCACGCCAATCCCCGCGCCGTCTATGCGTCTCCTCGCAACATCGCCGATGAGCAGATCAAAGCAGTGGCGGCAACAGGCGGCCTGACGGGCATCGTGGGCTATCCGGCTTTCGTCTCGGCTGCGGCACGGCCAAGCCTGGACCAGTTCATCGGTCATGTTGACTACGTCGTACAGCTTGTCGGCATAGACCACGTGGCGTTGGGTATCGACTACTTCGAGGGCATGCATCCCCTGATGCCGCTGGAGAAAGCCAAGCGGCAATACGATGAGTTCATCGCCTCGGGCATCTGGAGCGCTGCGAGCTATCCGCCGCCACCCTATCATTACCCTGAAGGGATCGAGACGCCCGAAGGATTCCCGAACCTGACGGCTGGTCTGTTGCGCCGGGGCTATGGTGAAGCCGATACTCGCAAAATTCTCGGCGGGAACTGGCTGCGTGTTTACGAAGCCGTCTGGGGCGGTTAGTCGGTCCCCGCATCTCGATCCAATTTAGGCCTCGGCGAGGGGCGCGGCGACGCCTTCGAGGTTACGAATGAGATCCTGACCGTTCTCCGCAGGCGCGAGAGTGACGCGTGAACATACCCAAAGAATTACCGCATCTTTGTCGCCTACTGAGAGGCAGGCATGGCCCATGGTGCTGTCGAAATAACAACTATCGCCCTTTTGCAGACGAAGGGGCTCGTAGATATCGGTATGCAAATCGACCGTGCCCGAGAGAACGTAAATGAACTCTTCGCCCTCGTGGCTGATGTAGTGCGGGAATTCCTGGATCGAATGGGCGGAGAGCGTCGCGAGAAGGGGGATGAACTGCTTGCTCGACAGATCGGCGCAGAGCATTTCGTAATCGTATTGAGATGACTTCAGCTTCGCGCCCTGACCCGCCCGGGTCACGCTTCGCCGGCCGAGCATCATGCGGTTCGGCTTCGGGCTGAACAACTCAGCCACATCCACCTTCAAACCGTCGGCCAATCTGAGAACGTTCTCGTAAGTCGGCGAAATCTGATTCTGTTCGACTTTTGAAATCGTGGAGGCGGCAAGTTCGGACCGTTTGGCCAATTGCTGCAAGGTTAGGCCGCGATCGAGGCGCAACTGCTTGATGCGGCTGCCGAAGCCCGTATCCCGACGCAATCGCTTCGGCTCGGCACTTGCCGGCTTGGTCAAAATTTTCATCAAGCTGCTCAATTTTTCATATACGACAATTTATTGACCAAAGTGTAGTTACTGGCCATAGTCTGGTCAACAACAGCTCGCTGTCCCTTGCCCAGGGCGCGATTGTAACAGGGGAACAGGCAAATGAGAAAGTCCACCATGCAAGCTCCGGCGCTTTTGGCCGCGTTTCTGATCGGCGCTTCCGGTGCGAGCGCGCCGGCCTTCGCAGGGAAGGCCGATGATACGCTGAACGCTGCCTTCAGCGCCGAGATCACGACGCTGGATCCGTACAAGGAATCGGGCCGCGAAGGTCTGGTGATGGCGCGTCTGATCTACGACGCGCTCCTATACAAGGATATGAAGACCGGTGAGTTCAAGCCGGAGCTCGCGGAATCCTATAAGGTGGTCGACGACAAGACGATCGACTTCAAGCTTCGCCAGAACGTCAAGTTCCACAACGGTCAGAAGATGACGGCCGATGACGTTGTCTACACGCTCAATCTTGTCTCCTCTAAAGAATACAACGCCCGCTACCAGATCGCCGTGGAATGGATTGACCGCGCCGAGAAACTGGGCGAGTTCGACGTCCGCCTTCACATGAAAAAGCCCAACCCACTGGCTCTTGAGATGTTGGCAGGCAACCTGCCGATCTATCCCAAAGCCTATTACGAATCGGTCGGCTCACAGGGCATGAGCGTGAAGCCGGTCGGCGCAGGCCCCTACAAACTGGTCGAGCTGACGCCCGGGACACGTTATGTTCTTGAGCGCTTCGACGATTATTATGCTGGAAGCCCGAAGGGCGCGGCGAAAATCAAGCGCATGGTGGCGCGGGTCCTGCCGGAGGCCAACACGCAATATGCGGAACTCGTCAATGGCCAGCTCGACTGGATCTGGCGCGTGCCCCCTGACGATGCACGCAATCTCGCCCGTCAGGCGAAAGTGGCGATCAGCAACGCGCAGATCATGCGGTTCGCATATATCTCCATCAATCCGAACTACCAGGACGGCAAATCCCCGCTTGCTGATGTGCGGGTCCGTCAGGCTATCAACATGGCGGTCGATAAGGGCGGCATCGTCAAGGCACTGATCGGCGGGGCGTCACAGCCCATCGCGTCGGCGTGTAATCCGATCCAGTTCGGTTGCGAGACGGATGTGAAGGCCTATCCCTTCGATACCGCCAAGGCGAAGGCTCTGCTTGCAGAGGCCGGATATCCTGACGGCATCAAGCTCGATCTCGTCTTTACGTCGCTTCCGCGCATCCAGGCTGAGGCGATTGCCAACAATCTTGGTAAAGCGGGAATCCAGGTCACCCTTAACGAACAGCAATATGCGCCGGGGATCAGCGCTTGGCGCGAAGGACGTGCGCCGTTGCTTCTGACCAATTGGGGCTCCTATGGCGTGGGCGACGTGGGATTGAGCGTTGGCCAGTTCTTCAGCGGCACGGGGGACGATCTCGCAAAGGACAAGGATGTCATCCCGTTTCTTCAGTCGGCCAACGCGTCGATGGATCGCGACAAGCGCAAAGGGGATTACGCCAAGGCTCTCAAGATCATTGCCGACAAGGCTTATTGGGTGCCGTTGTGGACCTATAATGTGATCACCGCGCACAGCAAAGACCTCGACGTCACCCAGAATGCCGACGAGTTCGTCGAATTCTACCGCGCTAACTGGAAGTGAACCCAGCGATGGACCGGCAAGGGGAATTCTGATCCGATGTTGCGCTTCATTCTGCGCCGCTCCGGCTCCGCACTCGTCCTCATGGTCGTCGTGTCCTTCGTAGCGTTCATGCTCATCTTCGCGGCCGGGGATCCGGCCGTGAAGTTGGCGGGCGAAGCGGGGACGGTTGCCGATGCTGCGCGCATCCGCGCGCTCTATGGCTTCGACAAGCCCATTCCCGTTCAGTTCTTCCACTGGATTTCTGCAGCTACACGCGGCAATTTCGGGCACAGCTTCTATTTCGATCAGCCCGTGGCGTCGATCCTGTTGGATCGGCTCGGCACCACGATGCTTCTTGGGCTCACGTCCTTCATATTTGCATTGGCGCTCGCCCTGCCGCTCGGGATCGCCGCGGCACGTTGGCAGAATACCTGGATCGACCGTACAGCGCTCGTCATCGCGGTGGTGGGTCAGGCCATGCCGACATTCTGGTTCGCCCTGCTGCTCGTCATCCTCTTCAGCGTTACTTTTCCGATCCTGCCCACGTCGGGTTCCGAAACCTGGCAGCATTTCATCATGCCTTCGGTCGTTCTGGGATATTTCGCGGCACCCGCCATAATGCGGCTTGCCCGTTCAGGCATGGTCACCGCGCTGGAGACCGACTACATTCGAACGGCGCGCGCGATGGGAATTGCGCCGCGAACAGTCCTTCTCAAGTATGCACTGCGCAATGCGCTCATCCCGGTCGTCAGCGTCTCAGCCGCTCAGCTGGGCTACATGCTCGCCGGATCCGTAGTCGTCGAGAGCGTTTTCGCCATCAACGGTGCAGGGCGACTGGCCTGGGAATCGATCCTTCGGAGCGACCTTCCGACGGTCCAGGCGCTCGTCCTGTGCTTTTCTCTCATCTATGTCATTTTAACCTTCGCTGCGGACGTCCTGAATGCTTGGCTCGATCCGCGTATGAGGCTTGCTGATGCGCGCACTGACTGACGCCGGAAGCACCACGCATCCTCCGCGCCAATGGCCGCGTTGGATGCGTCATTCAGGGCTGACGGCCGGGATGGTCATTCTTGCCACCATCGTGCTCATGGGTCTTCTGGCGCCCCTTTTGGCACCGCACGATCCGTATGAGCAGGATCTTCTTGCCCGTATCGTGCCGCCCGTTTGGTACGAAGGCGGTTCGTGGGAACATCCCCTGGGAACTGATCATCTGGGTCGCGACTACCTTTCGCGTTTGCTCTACGGAGCGCGGGTGTCGGTTTTCATCGGCATCACCGTTGCGTTCGTATCCGGCATCATTGGCACGGTTCTTGGCGTGACGGCCGGATATTTCGGCGGCAAGACCGACGTTGTGATTTCCTTTATCATCACCGCAAGGCTCGCTCTGCCGGTCATTCTGGTGGCCCTTGCCATCGTGGCTCTCTTCGGATCGTCCCTGACCGTGGTGGTCAGTGTCCTCGGATTGTTGCTGTGGGACCGATTCGCGCTTGTGATGCGGGCCACCACTCAACAGATACGCGATGCCGACTTCGTTATGGCGGCGAAAGTTCAAGGTGCATCGACGCTTCAAATCATCATGCAGGAAATCCTGCCGAACGTCGCCACCAACCTCACTGTCGTCGCGACGCTAGAAATAGCGCAGGCGATCGTGCTCGAAGCGGCGCTGTCGTTTCTCGGGCTTGGGGTGCCCCCGCCGCTGCCATCTTGGGGACTGATGCTGGCGGAAGGCAAGTCGTTCATCCTATTCGACCCTTGGCTCATCACCATTCCGGGCGTGCTGCTCTTTGCGCTCGTTCTGGCAATCAACCTCGTCGGCGACGGATTGCGTGACGTCACGGCCCCGGATTCGCGGAACTGAGATGGGTGAGGGACACGACGTGCTTCTCGATGTTCAAAGGCTCAGTGTCGACATCCCGACCGCGCAAGGAGTATTGCACGCCGTGCAGGGCATCAGCTTCTCGGTCGATAAGGGCGAGACGTTGTGCATCGTCGGTGAGTCCGGTTGCGGAAAGTCGCTGACCGCGCTGGCATTGATGGATCTTCTGCCGCGTCGCGCGATGCGCTCTGCGGGCAGGCTGGCCTTTGCTGGAACCGATCTTCAGGGGCTTTCGCAGTCTGCCATGAATAAGCTCCGCGGTGAGCACATGGCGATGATCTTCCAGGAACCGATGACCTCCCTGAACCCCGTTTTCACGATCGGTGACCAGATGACCGATGTGTTGCGTCAGCATCGGCGGGTCTCGCTGCGAGAAGCACGTGAACGTGCGATTTATCTCTTGACGCGGGTCGGCATCGGAAATGCAGCCCAGCGACTCTCGCAATATCCCCATCAATTATCGGGAGGCCTGAGGCAGCGCGTCATGATTGCCATGGCGCTGATGTGCGACCCCAGGTTGATCATCGCAGATGAGCCCACGACTGCACTGGACGTAACGGTCCAGGCCGAGCTCCTTCGCCTGCTGATGTCTCTGCAGGATGAGTTCGGCATGGGCCTGGTGCTCATCACCCACGACCTGGGCATCGTTTCCCGGATGGCCGACAAAGTGGCGGTCATGTATGCGGGTCAGATTGTCGAATCCGGGCCGGTCGTTTCGATATTCAGATCGCCTCTTCACCCGTACACGCAGGGCCTCATGGCGTGTCTTCCAACGCCTGAGCGAAAGCGCATGCAACATCTGCGTGCTATCCCCGGCACGGTACCCTCGCTGGTCGGGGATCTGTCAGGATGCCGCTTCCGCGGTCGCTGTCCCTATGCACAATCCATTTGCGAGGATGACGTCGCGTTGCGGCCCCACGCCGATGGTCACGCCTATCGATGCGTGTTGCCGCCGGAGGTGTCTCTCGCGAACGCCGCTGTGGCGCTGGAGACGATTCCATGAACGGTGACGATGCGAAGCCCGTCGTTCTGGAACTGCGTGACGTTTCGCGCCTTTTCCGGTTGTCTCGCGGACCGTTCCGCCGCGAGACGTTGACCGCGGTCGATCACGTTTCGCTTCGTGTCCGCCAGGGCGACGTGCTCGGGATCGTCGGCGAGTCGGGCTCTGGAAAGACCACCTTGTCCAAGATGATGCTGGGCCTTCTGGCACCCTCGTCCGGTGAGGTTTTGCTCGATGGAAAGCCGCTCTCTGACTTTCCGCGCCGGGCGCTCGCGCGGCGCGTGCAATTCGTCTTTCAGGATCCCTATTCGTCCCTCAATCCTCGTCGATCGATCGGCTCGATCATCGCCCAACCGCTCCATATCCATGGAATTGGTACGCGAGCGGAGCGGGAAAAGCGCGCGCGCGAGTTGCTTGACGTCGTCGGACTGCCAGCGCGTGTTTTCGACAATGCGCCAGGACAATTGTCCGGTGGACAGCGACAACGAGTCGTCATTGCCCGGGCGCTTGCGCTCAGACCCAAGATCCTGGTCTGCGATGAGCCGACATCTGCTCTGGACGTTTCGGTGCAGGCACAGATACTCAATCTCCTGCTCGACCTCCGCACGGAATTCGATCTCACCTATGTAATGGTGAGTCACAACCTCAACGTGATCGAGCACATGACAACCGAAGTTGCTGTCATGTATCTCGGCCGCATCGTAGAACTCGCGGAAGCCGGCAACATCTTTCGGGATGCGAGCCACCCTTACACCAAAATCCTGTTGCGGTCGGCCATGACCATCGCCCCCGGAGCGGGCATTCCCGATGTGTACTTCGACCGGAGCGATCCTGCGTACCGACGTCCCATCGCCCTTCCCTGACTCGATTATTTGAGGTTATTGCGTCTTGATTACCGTGAACGCCGCCGAAACCCGCGCCGCCCTCGACCTTTCTTCCACTGTCGAGGCCCTGCGCGTCATGTTTCTCAACGGTTGCGAAGCGCCTCTGCGCCATCATCATGCGATAGGGGGGAAGGGGGGTACGGAAGGGACGATGCTGTTGATGCCAGCTTGGGTGCCGGATCGCTACCTCGGCGTGAAGCTCGTCAACGTCTTTCCGGGCAACGGTGCGCTCAACCTGCCGGCTGTGCAGGGCGTGTATATCCTCTTCTCTGGCAAGACCGGTGAGGTCCTCGCCATGGTCGACGGCAATGAACTCACCGCCCGTCGCACAGTTGCGGCGTCTGCGCTGGCGTCCTCGTATCTGTCTCGCCCGGATGCCCACACCCTTCTGGTCGTGGGCACCGGCCGACTTGCGCGGTTGATGGCCGAGGCGCACGCGGTTGTTCGGCCAATCGAACGAGTGATGGTCTGGGGACGGGAATCGGCTAAAGCCGCCGCTGTCGTCGCCGAATTCGGCGACTGCGGGTTTGACGTGTCGGTGCCCAACGACCTTCGTAGTGCGGTGGAGAACGCGGACATCGTCAGTTGCGTGACGCTCAGCCGGGAACCTTTGATACAGGGCGCCTGGCTTCGGCCCGGTACGCATCTCGATCTCGTCGGTGGGTTTACGCCTCAAATGCGAGAAGCGGACGACGAGGCCGTGAAGCGCGCCAGCATATTCATCGATACGCCTGGCGCGACCTCGGAAGCAGGGGACCTCGTCATACCGATTGCGAGCGGCGTCCTGCGTGAGGCCGATATCAGGGCCGATTTCGCAGCGCTCGTGAGAGGCGCCCATCCTGGACGCACATCGACGGACGAGATCACGTTCTTCAAATCCGTTGGCGCCTCCCAGGAGGATCTCGCCGCGGCGATCCTCGTCTATGAACGTTCGCAGGCTTCCGTCGCAGGCGCCTAGTCAGTTTCGCAAAGCCTTATTTGCCCGGAGTCAACAGAATGTCCTCACTTCACCAGAAGGCCATCATCATCGACGGCCTCGTCATCTCCAATTTTACGCGACAGGTTCTTGAGGACATGCATGCAGGCGGAATCACGGCGGCCAATTGCACCTGCAGCATCTGGGAAGGCTTCGAGCCGACAATGCGCAACGTGGCGAGGTGGCTGCGTTCGTTCGAGGATAACGCAGACATCATCCTTCAGGTGCATGACACATCCGATATCCTTCGAGCAAAAGCCGAGGGCAAAGTCGGCATTATTCTCGGTTGGCAGAACACCAGTGGTTACGGCGACGTTCTCGACTACGTTCCTCTCTTCGCCAAACTCGGCGTTCGGGTTGTCCAGCTCACCTACAACACCGCGAACTCGGTTGGCTCCGGCTGCTATGAATCCTCCGATCGTGGTCTGACCGATTATGGTCGCGATTTGATCGCGGCGATGAATGTCGCTGGCGTTCTTGTGGATCTCAGCCATGTGGCTCGCAATACAGCGCGTGATGCGATCGCCGCCTCGACGAAACCGGTGGCCTACACCCATTGCGCACCCGCTGGTCTGAAGACCCATCCGCGCAACAAGTCCGATGAGGAGCTGAGACTGATTGCCGATAAAGGCGGGTTCGTCGGCGTCACGATGTTCCCCGCGTTCCTCGCACGCGGCAAGGGAGCGACAGTCGACGATTATATCGAGGCGGTCGAATACACCATCAATCTCATCGGTGAGGAACAGGTTGGCTTGGGAACCGACCTGACCCAGGAGCAGCCCCCCGAATTCTTCACCTGGATCAATCGCGACAAGGGCGACGGGCGCAAGCTGGTGGATTTCGGCGAAGCGCTTGAACTCGGCGGCTTCCGCCGATCGTGCGAATTTCCGAACATCACGGCGGCTATGGAGCGGCGAGGTTGGAAATCCGACAGGATCGAGCGGGTTCTCGGACGCAACTGGTTGCGTCTTCTCCGCGATGTCTGGGGCGCGTAAAGCACGTCAGGCATGATGGACGCGAAGCAGCGACTGGCCTGGCCGATGCGGCCAGCCGCTGGGTCTTGGGTCGATCAAACCCGGCGGAGATAGTCCAGTGTGGTGTCGAGTGACTCGACATCGCCGAACTTGGCATTGATGTCGAACAGGTTCCATTCGACGACGCCGGGGACACGATCGCCCACAGCTTCCCGAACGACGATCGTCCGGAATCCCTCCGCACTTGCGTCCTCTGCCGTGTGACGCACGCATCCCGCCATGGTCACTCCAGTGAGGATGACCGTGTCGACCCCATGCGCGCGAAGGAAGCTGCCGAGATGCGTTCCATGGAAGGCGCTGGCTTGCTTCTTGATGATCACCTGCTCGTTGGCGAGAGGCGCGACACGGTCATCGATCGCCACCGCCTCGGTCCCGAGCTTGAGGGCTTCGGCGGGAATCTTGTGGTGCCATAAGCCCATATCGCTGTTCGGACCCTCGGTGACGGCGAATGCCGTGCTGGTGTAAACGATGGGGATCCCCTTCGCGCGCCCGACTTCATTGAGGTTCTGCACCGCCGGGATGATGGTTTCCATGCCGTCGCAGGTGAAGGTATACCCTTCGCGCGTCCAGGCATTTGCGAGATCGATGTGTATCAGCGCAGGCTTCTTGCCGAACCCAATCCGGCGCATGAACCCCCGATTGGCGTAAATTTCGGAATCGGCAGCGAAGATCACCTCCAGTGCGGCTTTCAGTTCGGGCTTCATCGGAAATTCTCCATCGCTTGAGGTTGGTCTAGGGGAAAGGCTGCCGTCGCTCTGGTCAGCAGTAACAAAGCCCGGGCACCAGCCAGTTGCATCGCGTGACTGACGACGGCCCCCAGCAGGCGTGACGGGTATCGCCGCAACGGTCGACGATGACGATATCGCCGGGCCGAATCAAGCGCACGACGGGATTCAGAAGGGTGGAATCGATGTGGGGGATCCGGATTGTCACGGCCGTTCCCGCCACGCGTTTCTCGGGCAGCACGGCGTGGATGGCAGGATCGACAAAACCGGCATGGAGAATATGCCCGGCGTCGCCGTTTCAACCTGTTCGAGGAGCCCCAAAACGTCGGACGGATTTGATGCGGGAGGGGATTGAGCGTAAACATGGGGCGTTCGGAGCGGACGCGGCGGCGAGGTTGCCGGCAACCATAGCGGAGGTCTGTAATGAAATAAATTTCTTATTGGAAAAGCGGCCCGCTGCCGCGATAACATCTTCGCAGATCTCACTTCGGAAGGTCACCGTGGCTCAACCTTATCAGAAGCATGTCGTCGTCATCGGAGCCGGAATTATCGGCGTGAATTGCGCGCTTGCGCTTCAGGCGCGGGGGTTCGACGTCACGATTGTCGATGAGCGTCCCCCAGGAACGGCCACGTCGTTCGGCAATGCTGGATGTTTTGCGATTTCGGCCGTCGCGCCGATTTCGATGCCGGGTCTCATTTGGTCGGTGCCGAGCATGCTGATGGACCCGCTTGGCCCGTTGTCGATCCGGTGGAAGAGCCTTCCTGGGCTGGCGCCATGGCTTTGGCGATTCTGGCGTGCCGGAACGACCAAGCGCGTGGAAGGAATCGCCCGCGATCTCGCGGCGCTGCTCGCGACAGCCTCTCGAGATTATGAGCCTGTCCTCAAGGCTGCCGGTCTCGACCATCTCGTTCGCCGAAATGGTGCGCTTTATGTCTATAAGACCGAAAAGGGTTTCGCCGAGGCGGCCGCGGAGTGGGACTTGAAGTTTCGCAACGGGGTCGTCGCAGAGCGTGTCGACGGTGACGCGATCAGGGCTCTCGAACCCGCATTGGCGCCTGATTTCTCCAACGGATATTTCGTGCCGGGATATTCCCACACGGTCGATCCAGGCCAGCTTGTCTGTGGCCTTGCCGATCACTACCAGAGTCTCGGCGGCAAGATCCGTCGCGCCCGCGTTGTTGGCGTTTTATTCTCCGACTCGGGACCCCGTGCGCTTCACCTGGACGACGGCAGCGAGCTTGCCTTCGATCTGGTGGTGGTCGCCGCCGGGGCATGGTCGAAGCCGATTTGTCGAATGCTCGGTCATGACGTGCCGCTCGACACGGAGCGAGGTTACAACACCACGCTACCGACACCCGGCGTGGATCTGACCCGTCCAGTCTGCATTGCAGAGCGCAGTTTCTTCATGACGCCCATGGCGATGGGCCTTCGCATCGGTGGCGCCGTCGAACTCGCTGGGCTCGACGCCCCGCCAAATTTTGCCAGAGCGAAGGCGCTTCTCGCCAATGGCGCACAGGCTTTGCCCGGCCTCAAGACGGATGGCGGGCGCGAATGGATGGGCTTCCGACCCTCGATGCCGGATTCGAAACCCGTTATTGGGCGGTCGCCCCGCCATGCGAATGCGCTTTTCGCCTTCGGCCATGGCCATCTCGGTCTGACAGAAGGGGCCACCACTGGACGCCTCATCGGTGAACTGGCTTCCGATGAGCGCACGTCCATCGACCTTGCGCCGTTCCGCATCGATCGGTTTTAGCGGCCGAAAAAAGAACAGCGTGTCGTCGAGGTGGGCTCCCCGCGGCCGGCGGCATCATGCAGACCGCCGTTGAGCCGATGAACGGGGAACAGGCCTCGGAAATCCATCGGACGCATACCGGACAATAACGGCTGGGGCTGGTTTGGCAAATCGCACTAATGTTGCGGGTGGATTCGAGGTCCGGCTGCCGAAATTCCGGGTTGGAGAATTGTCTTGTCTCTGTCACGATCAAAAAAATGCGACGCCCTCGAAGGCGTCGTTGTGGGAGGCACCGCACAGTCAGCCTGGCATCCAGTGCTCGCAGCGGAAAAAACGGGAATTCACAATGGGACGGCGCGTACTGGTCGCAGAGTTCATGCACGAGACCAACACATTCAGCGTTCAGTTGACGGATGAAGATGCGTTTCACAACTCCAGTTTCTACCTCGGCCAGGAGATCCGGCCTGCCTTCGAAGGCACAAGGACCTCGTTAGGGGCCGCGTTCGAAGCGGCAGCAAAATTTGACTGGGATGTGGTGCACCCACTCGCGACATCGGCGAACCCTTCTGGCCGCGTGACGGATGCATGTTTCGAGACGATGTCGAGCCGAATTCTCGACATGTGCGACGGGGTCGACGGAATCCTGCTACACCTTCACGGATCGATGTCTACGCAGAGCCATGACGACGGCGAAGGCGAGTTGCTGTTGCGCATTCGCAATCGCGTTGGACCGCATGTGCCTGTGGTCGCCGTCCTCGATCTGCACGCCACCGTCACGCAGGCAATGGCTGATAACGCCAACGCGCTGATTTCATACCGAACCTATCCGCATATCGACCAGTACGAGCGCACATGGCAGGCGGCCGAGCTTCTTGAGAAGGCAATGGCCGGCGAAATAACGCCGCGGGTCGCCCTCGCGCGCCGCCCCATTCTGTATGCGCTCGATGGAGGCCGGACCACGTCGCCGCCTTTCATGGAATTGCTGCGTCGCGGCGATCGAATCGAGAGCGCAGGGCAAGCACTCGTGGTCAGCGTCCAGGCGGGGTTTTCCTCCGCGGACGTTCATGACATCGGTCCCTCGGTGGCGGTGACCGGAAATGATCACGCATCCGCGCAGGCGATCGCCGAGGAGCTCATGGATTATGCGTGGGAGCAGAGGACATTTTCGTCAATCCACTTTACTCCGCTGGAAGAGGCCATTGCGAAGGCTCAAAAGGGAACCGGGCAGGAAAAGCCTCTCGTCATCGCCGATTACTCGGATAATCCCGGCTCAGGCGCCTATGGAGACGCCACCCGTCTGCTGAAAGCGGTCCTTGATGCAAACCTGCAGAACGTGGGTTTTTACGCAATTCGCGACCCGGAGGCAGTTCTCGAAGCGCAGGCGGCCGGCGTGGGAAAAAACGTGACGTTGAGGCTTGGCGGAAAGGTCGATCCCACGATGGGAGGCGGCCCTCTCGAGATCACGGCACATGTGGCGGCGATCACGGATGGAAGCTTCATCGCGTACGGGCCGATGGGCGGAGGGGCGCGGCGCAATTACGGCTTGAGTGCTTTGCTGCGCGTCGGTGGTGTTGAAATTATCGTCATCACACACAACGGACAGGCGACGGATCTCGGACAGTTCACGTCGCTTGGCGTGGATCCGACACGAAAGTCAACCATCGTGGTGAAATCAATGCAGCATTTTCGCGCAGCGTTCGAGCCGATTGCGCGCGAAGTGCTGGAGGTCGATACGGGCGCGCTGTCGACACGCAATTTCAAGGAACGCCCCTATAAGAAAATCCGGCGGCCCATTTGGCCCCTCGATCCTCTTTAAAAACCAATTCAAGGCAGGAGCCGGCATGACCGAGCGTTTTGAAGAATTACGGCCGCAAACCGGAAAGTCGACGGCTTCGGCCGATCTCGTTCTCCGGAACGGCACCATCTGGTGCGGCCGAGAAGACGGTATCGTACAGGCTGTCGCCGTCTGGCAGGGGCGGGTTCTGGCAACAGGGAGCGATGCGGAGATCGGGACCCTGATCGGACCCGCCACGCGCGTGATCGATCTTCAAGGAAAATTCGCGACGCCAGGCCTCAACGATGCGCATCTGCATCTGGTTTCGCTTGGAATGACGATGAGCTGGGTCGATGCCAGCCCGAAGGCGGCGCCAACCCTTGGGGCGTTGACCCAGGCAATCGCCGCACGCGCCAAGCAGCTTCGTCCGGGGGAGTGGGTTCTGGCACGAGGTTACGACCAGACAAAGCTCGACGTGAAACGACACCCGCAACGCTGCGAGCTCGATGAGGTATCGCCGGACAATCCCGTGATGGTCGTGCGAGCCTGCGGCCACATCTCGGTCTGCAATTCTCTCGCCCTCAGGCTTGCGGGGATCGATGAGAATTCGCCGACGCCGGCAGGCGGATTGATCGAGCAGCAGGACGGCAAGCTCACCGGCCTGCTGGCCGAGAACGCTCGGGCGCCCGTCTGGGCAGTGATTCCGCCTCCGACCGAGGAGGACCTGATCGATGGGATCGAGAGGGGCGGGCGACATCTCCTCTCTTATGGGATCACGAGCTGCATGGACGCGGCGGTTGGACAGCGCGGCGGGTTTGGCGAGATCGCAGCCTATCACCGCGCCAAGCGCGAAGGGCGGCTTCCCGTGCGCACCTGGCTTGTGCTCTTGGGCGATCCCGATCGCAGCATTGTTCCGCAATGCTATGATGCCGGTCTGATCTCGGGAACGGGTGACGACATGTTGATGGTCGGCGCCGTAAAGTTCTTTCTGGATGGATCGGCCGGTGGACGCACCGCGTGGATGTCCCATCCCTATCTCGGCGAAGATCGTACCACCGGCGTGCAGATGATGCCGGATGACGAAATCGAATCGCTGGTTATGGACGCGCATGCCAAAGGCTACCAGCTTGCCTGCCATGCGATTGGCGACGCAGCCATCGAGCAACTTGTGACAGCGTATGAGAAGGCTCTCGCGGCTCATCCCGATCCCGATCGTCGTCACCGTGTCGAGCATTCAGGCTTCTCAACACCGGCGCAGCACGAGCGGATGATGAAGGCCGGCATCTATCCGTGCCCGCAGCAGGTGTTCATCTACGATTTCGGTGACGCCTACGTCTCGGTGCTTGGCGAAGAACGAGGGCTCAGCAGCTACCCGCTCAAGACCTGGATCGATCTTGGGCTCAAGCCTGCGACCGGCAGCGACGCGCCTGTCTGTCAACCCAATCCTTTCCCCAATCTCTACTCCATGATCACGCGCAAGACCTGGAAGGGTACGGTGATGGACGAGCGCGAACGGGTCTCGATCGAAGAGGCGCTTCAGGCCTACACGGAATTCGGAGCGTTCTCGCAAAAGATGGAAAACGTCAAAGGGCGCCTTATCCCCGGGCAGCTTGCGGATATCGCGGTCTTCTCACGCAACCTCCTGGAAGCGACGCCGGAAGACATCCTTGACAATACGCAATGCGATCTTACCATTCGCGGCGGTGAGATCGTTCACGATCGTCTTGGCGTTACATAAAAACCATCAGGGGAAACGCTCGGACACCTGACTAAGCTCGACCGAAATGGCCAATTCTCACGGTGGCTTCAAGCCAAATCGTGAAAGCAAAAATCTTGGGAGGAACAATCGTGTTAAAAAAATTTGCTATCGCCTCGGCGCTTGTGCTGACGATGAGTGGCTTTGCTGAAGCGCAGACGCCGCGCAAGGGCGGGACGATCCGGCTCACCGCGCCGTATGGTTCGAGCTTCGCCAATCTCGACATCCATACCTCGAACCGCGCGCAAGACGAGATCTACGCCAAGGCCATTCACCGCACGCTCTACAATTGGGACTCGGCCAACAACAAGCCCGTGCTTGAACTGGCAACGGCAGTCACCGCGTCGGCGGATGGGCTGGTCTATACCTACAAGCTGCGCGACGACGCGATCTTCCACCACGGCCGCAAGATGACCGCCGATGACATCATCTGGACGTTCAATCGCCTCATGGATGRCTCGAAAGCCTATCCCGGCGCGCGCTACGTGCGCATCATCAAGGGTGCGATCGATGTCGAGAAGGGCAACGCAAAGACCATTGCGGGCCTGAAAAAAATCGACGATTCGACTCTGGAAATCACTTTGACCAGCAAGGTCGATCCCGGCTTCTATTTTCACGCTGCCATGACGTCGATCTATCCGGCCGACGAAGCCGTGAAGGAATCCTTCAACACCAAACCCATCGGTCTCGGCCCGTACAAGTTCCTGGAATATGTGCCGGGTTCGCGCCTGGTGGCCGAACGCTGGGACAAGTTCTACAAGCCCGGCAAGCCATATGCGGACAAGGTTTCGATCTCCATCATGGGTGAGGCTGCCGCACGCGACGTGGCATTCCGCAACAAGGAAATCGACGCATCGATCCTGGGCCCGGCGCAGTACGTCGCTTATCAGGCCGACCCCGAGCTCTCCAAGGGACTGCTCGAAGTCGCCGAGGTCTATACCCGCAATATGGGCATGAACCGGAACTTCAAACCGTTTGCCGACAAGCGTGTTCGCCAGGCGATCAACCACGCCATCGACTCGGATTTGATCATCAAGCGCTTGGTCAAGGGCAAGGCCTATCGGGCCACAAGCTGGCTCCCGCTGTCTTCGCCGGCCTACGACCAGAACTTGAAGCCTTACGCCTACGATCCCGAGAAGGCCAAAAAGTTGCTGGCTGAAGCCGGCTATCCAGAGGGTTTCGAGTTCGAGTGGACCGCAACCTCCAACGAAAGCTGGGGCATCCCGATCGTCGAGGCTGTCATTCCGATGCTCGAGAAAGTCGGCATCAAGGTGAAGATCAAGCCGGTCGAGGGCACTGTGTTGTCCGAGGTGGTGAGCAAAGGCGACTATCAGGCCTACATCTGGTCCAATACATCGGGGCCCGATCCGCTCGAGGCTCTGAAATGCTTCCACTCGGCGACGCCGCAATCCGCCTGCAACTACACCGCATTCAAGAACCCGGACCTCGACAAGATCCTGGATGAGGCTGCAGTGAGCGAGGCCGAGAAGCGGATCGAGTTGCTGAAGAAAGCAAACGCGATGGTCCAGGACGAAGCGCCGGTATGGTTCTTCAACTACAACAAGGCCGTCATGGCCTATCAGCCCTGGATCAAGGGTCTTCAGCCGAACGCAACCGAACTCGCAATTCAGTATCCTGAGGATATCTGGGTCGAAGCGTCTTCGCCTGCGGCCAAGTAACCGGAGACTGAGCGACAGCTCACGCTGAGCAGGTAGATCCTGACATCCGGAACGCTATTCCGGATGTCAGGATCGGGAGTGATGAATGCTGTCTTTTATCGTGCGGCGTTTGCTGCAGACCATACCGATCATCCTTGCGGTTGCGCTGTTGATCTTCGTGATGTTCAGCGTCATTCCCGGCACCTTCGCATCGAGTATGGGCGATGATGGCCGAGGCATGCTTGACGCCCAGGTGATGGAGCGCATGAACAAGGAATTCGGCCTTGCCGACCCTGTCTATGTGCGCTTCGGAAAGTATGTCTGGCAGCTCGCCCATTTTGATCTCGGGATGTCTTTCCGGACTCGGCAGCCCGTGTCGAGCGTGCTGGCCGACCGCATGTGGCCGACGCTACAGCTATCGTTCGCCGCCATGCTGTTCTCGATCGTCATCGGTGTTCCGCTGGGGTTTATCGCCGCGCTGAAGCCTGGATCCATTATCGATACGGCGTCCATGGTCGGCGCCGTCTCCGGCCTGTCGTTGCCTAAATTCTGGCTTGGGCTCCTGCTGATGTACTTGTTTGCGCTGAAACTCGGATGGCTCCCGAGTTTTGGATACGGCAGTGGGGGACTGCGCAATTTGACGCTTCCCGCAATTGCGCTGGGGGTTGCGCCCCTTGCACTCCTTGCGCGCACCACAAGGGCTGCTGTCTTAGAGATCATGAACGCAGATTTCGTCCGGACTGCCCGCTCGAAGGGGATGAGCGAAACACGGGTCGTGCAATGGCATCTTGCGCGCAATGCGCTAGTGATCGTATTGACCACGATCGGGCTGCAATTCGGCACGGTCATCGGGCAGGCCGTGGTCGTCGAAAAGCTGTTCGCGTGGCCCGGTTTGGGATCTCTCCTCGTCGATAGCGTGACGCTCCGCGATATTCCTGTCGTCCAGGGCGCGATCCTGCTGATCGTGCTGTTCTTCCTTCTCGTCAATATGCTCGTCGATGTCCTTTGCGCCATCATCGATCCGCGTATCAAGTACACCTGAGGGGCACAATGAAGATCAGGGCCAATCTGCTGATCGGCGGCGTGCTGTTCGCAACCGTTGTGATCGCCGGTCTGCTGGCACCCCTGTTGGCGCATACCGACCCGGTGATGGATGCAAACCTCATGTATGCGGAGGAGCCGCCGGGCGGCGAATTCTGGTTCGGCACCGACGCGCAAGGACGCGACATCTACAGCCGTGTGCTCTATGGAGCGCGCATCTCGTTGACGGTCGGCATTGTGTCGCAACTGATCAATACCGTGATCGGCGTGTGCCTCGGGCTGTCGGCAGGGTATTGGGGTGGATGGTGGGATGATTTCGTCAACGGCCTCACGAACCTCATGCTGGCAATTCCGTCACTGATTTTCGCGCTCGCGATCATGGCTATCCTTACGCCGGGTTTGACGAGCCTGCTCATCGCGCTCGGGCTCACAAATTGGTCATTCACCTGCCGCCTTGCGCGGGCTTCGGCCTTGTCGCTCAAGAGTCAGGGCTATGTGCAGGCCGCCAAGGTTCTGGGTTACGGCGATATCCGGATCATGTTGACACAACTCCTGCCTAACATGCTCGGGCCGATCATCGTCATCGGGACCTTGGGAATGGGCGGCGCTGTCCTTGCAGAAGCTTCGTTGTCCTTTCTGGGGCTCGGTATCCGGCCGCCATTTCCGAGCTGGGGCAGCATGCTGTCGGATGCGCGAGACCAGATCACCACAGCGCCCTGGATATCGATCTTCCCCGGTCTCGCGATCTTCATGACCGTACTGGGATTGAACCTTCTCGGCGACGGCTTGCGTGACATCCTCGACCCGCAATCGCGGAGCCGCCGCGCATGAGCAGCAGGCCGCTTCTGGAGGTCGAGAACCTTCGCATCGATCTTTCGATCGGCGACGCGAAATTCGCCGCCGTGGAAGACGTCTCCTTCACCATCGGACGTGGCGAGACCATGGGGTTGGTCGGCGAATCCGGCTGCGGCAAAAGCATCACGGCGCTCGCACTGATCGGCCTCTTGCGTCACCCACTCAGCGTGGGTGGCGGTGTCATCCGATTTGACGGGCAGGAGATCCAATCCCTCTCGCCCGCGAAGATGCGCGAATTGCGCGGCGATCGCATTTCGATGATCTTTCAGGAGCCGATGACGGCGCTCAACCCCTTATCCCCTGTGGGACGACAGATCGCCGAGATGTTCGTTCTCCACAAGGGCGCGACCTGGAAGGAAGCCGAACGGCAAGCTGTCGACGCGCTCGCAAGCGTCCGGGTCCCGGCGCCCGACCGTCGCGTCAAGGATTATCCCCATCAACTCTCGGGCGGCATGCGCCAGCGTGTGATGATCGCCATTGCGTTGGCATGCAGTCCCGACCTGCTTCTTGCCGACGAACCGACAACTGCGCTCGATGTGACCGTTCAGGCGGAGATCCTGGATTTGATCCGCGATCTGTGTGCGGAACGCGGTACCGCGGTGCTGATGATCAGCCACGATCTCGGCTTGATCGCCAACATGTGCCGAAGGGTCGGAGTGATGTATGCCGGGCGCATCGTGGAAGAACGTGCGGCTGGGGACGTGTTCCGTGCTCCGAGCCATCCGTATACGAGCGGCCTCGTTGCCTCGCTGCCATTGCTCGGTGCGCGGGCGCGTCATGGCCGTCACCGCTTGATGGAGATCGCGGGTGTCGTTCCCCCAGTGGCGGCGTTCCCCGCTGGATGTCGCTTCAACCCTCGCTGCCGGAAAGCGACGGATATTTGCGTGGTCGAGAACCCCCCGGTGACCCTGTTGGCGCATGACGGATCGGTGAGGTGTCATCATCATGAGTGAGATGCACCAAACGATCATGCGGGTTGAGGATCTGGCCGTGCATTTTCCGATGGGCGGTGGGCTCCTGGGCGGACCGCGGCGATGGCTTCACGCGGTCGACGGCGTCGATCTGGAGCTGAAACGCGGGGAATGCCTCGGTCTCGTCGGGGAATCAGGGTGCGGAAAATCGACGCTCGCCCTGTCGCTTCTGGGGCTGCAGGTGCCGACGCGTGGCCGCATCGTGCTCGATGGGCAGGACGTCACTGGCAGCGCCGGGCGCGACCGCAAGGACCGTGCGCGTTTCGCCCAGATGGTATTTCAGGATCCGTATTCCTCGCTGAATCCGCGACAAACCGTTCGCAAGACTCTGGAAGCGCCGCTTCGCCTGCACGGCATTTCCAGTCAGAGCGAGGTGGACGACCGTATCGAGGATGTGCTGAGGCATGTCGGTCTGCGGCCAGATCAGGCAGAGCGCTATCCGCATGAATTCTCGGGCGGGCAGCGGCAACGCATCGGCATTGCGCGCGCTCTCATCTTGCGGCCAAAGATCATCGTACTCGACGAACCCGTCTCGGCTCTTGACGTCTCGATCCGTGCGCAGATCATCAATCTTCTCCTCGAACTCAAGGAGACCCTCGGCCTTTCCTACGTGATGATCAGTCACGATCTAGGGGTGGTGGAACACATGAGTGATCGCGTGGCCGTGATGTATCTCGGCCGCATTGTCGAGACCGGCGGTTGGGAAACGATTTTCACCAATCCACAACACCCCTATACGCGTGCGCTGATCGCCGCGATTCCCGACCCGTTTTCGCGCAACAAAGGCACGAAGATTACCGGTGAGATCCCGAACCCGCTTAATCCTCCCGTCGGATGCGGCTTCCATCCGCGCTGTCCGGAGGCACGCGATATCTGCCGCGTTCCGCCCGTGCCACTGCTCGATGCGGTGGCTGCGGACCATCTCGTTCGCTGCCGCCGCGTCGGTGAATTCGCCTGAAGTGGCCAACGGCATCCGGACCAGAACAGAAAGCTTTCACGATGACGGTGTTTCCAAATAAGGTTGAAGGGCCACTGGAGACAGTGCGTTTCACCGGGCTTGGAAGAGGCCCGAAGCTCATCGTGATGGGAGGGGTTCATGGGAACGAGACTTGCGGCCCGAACGCCATTCTTCGTGCGATTGAGGATTGCCGCTCAGGTCGCATGAGCATTCGTCGCGGTCAGGTGACGTTCGTTCCCGTCGCGAACCTGAAAGCCTATCAGCAGGGCACGCGCGAAGGAGATCGCAATCTCAACCGCGATTTGCGCGAGAAAACGATTCCGGGTGACTATGAGGATAAGATCGGCAATCTGGTTTGTGCCCTCCTGCGCGAGCACGATGTCCTGCTCGATATCCATTCCTTCAGTGGGGAAGGTGTGCCCTTCATCTTCGCTGGACCGCTCGACAATGTGGCCGACGTAGAGCCGTTTCGCTTCGCGACGGCCGAGGGTGACTTTGCCGCAAGGCTTGGCACGGAGATTGTCATCCACGGGTGGCTCGATGTGTATGGACGCTTTCTGGCGGAACGGGAAAGGCTTGGTTTCTCCAATCGGGCGCTTTCGGAAGGGGTCGGTACGACGGAATATATGCGGTTCTCGGGCGGATATGGCGTAACGCTCGAATGTGGCCCGCATGACGATCCAAAGTCGGCCGAGGTTGGGTATTCTGCCATTGGCAATGCTGCCGCCCATCTCGGGCTGACCGATGCGCCAATCCCGCCCGTCGTGCTGAAGACTGCGATCCGGATCGTCGACATGTACGTCTGCGAGAGGGAAGGGGACCGGATCGAAGTCAAATGGAAGACCGGCGATTCCATCAGCGCTGGGCAGATACTGGGCCGTCGCGCGGACGGAACGGCCATTGAGGCGGCGAGCAACGGCTTCATCGTATTTCCGAACCCAAGGGCCAAGCCAGGCGATGGATTATGTTACTTTGGGGTCGCCAGCCCCCGGGTGTTTTGACGAGGGTGGATCGGAGATCGAAGACGCCACGCCCTTGGGACTTTCGGGCTGCGCGGCTCTGCTGGCGCCACTTTGGGATTGATGAGGACCTCCCGACGTCGTACGGCTATCGCCATCAGCGGCCTC
Organism: Microvirga sp. P4_A5; assembly: GCF_056402495.1. Lineage (NCBI taxonomy): Bacteria > Pseudomonadati > Pseudomonadota > Alphaproteobacteria > Hyphomicrobiales > Methylobacteriaceae > Microvirga > Microvirga sp. P4_A5. The sequence continues at coordinate 25,346 of NZ_JBFUHH010000005.1, forward strand.
TTTAGCCGCCCGCAACCCGACGACAAAGGAACGACGTGAAGAGCCTCAAGAAGGATTTCAACGAGAGATTAACGACAGCCGCAGATGCCAAGAAGGCCCTGTTGGAGAAGTTCAAATCGCGCCCGACCCTGGATGATCCGGCGGTAGCCGACCGAAGAGCTGCGCGCGAAGCCCTGAGTAAGGCTCGTGAGGAGCGCTTGGCCGAGCGAGCCGTTAGCCGTGCGGCCGACACCAAGGCAAGGATCGAGGCTGAAGAGCGCGCCCGCCGCGAGGCGTCCGCTGCGCAAGAGACCGAACTCGCTGAGCGGGAAGCCCGCGAAGCGGCGTTGGAGATTGAGCGCAAGGCCGCCCGGGACGCCCGCTACGCCGCGCGCAAGGCCCGCAAGTAAGAGACAGGGTTCGGACGTGAGGGTGGGAAAAACCCGCGAATGCGTTGGCGGACGCCCGCTTCGGCGGCTTTCTGATGTCTCGAAATCTATCGACGTAACATCTGCTGAACGTGCAGGGCGGTGCTGGGAACTTCAGTGATTGCTTCTACATTCACTCTAGCAGCAAGGAGAGCGCTCGTGGTGAAGGTTCGATACGAGATCGTCGAGCATGACGGTGGATGGGCTTACAAGATGCAGGGCGTCTTTTCAGAGCCGTTTGGGAGCCACGCCGAAGCGTTGAACGCGGCCGAGCGTGCAGCCAGCGAACAGCAGGTTCCTGGCGAGACCTCTCCAATCGAGTACGAGGACGCAAAAGGGAAGTGGCACGAGGAGGTCGCCCGGGGCAGCGATCGTCCCACGACCGAAGTTGAGGACGGTGGGGCTTCATAACCTTCACAAGGAAGTTGCCCCTGCCGTGTTCGGCAGGGGATCTGCATTGGGCGTTGTCGATCAAGCAGCCTTGGTATTGACCCGTGACTGAGCCAATTTGCTCAGCAATACGTCGGTTTCCTTCTCCTCTTGCAGATTTTGATCGAGGAGCTTGGCCGCGTCCGCCATACCAAGTTCAGCAGCCCAGGTCTTGAGCGAGCCGTACCGCGTAATCTCATAGTGTTCCACAGCCTGAGCCGCAGCAACGATTCCGGCGTCGAGGGCCGGGCTGTCGGCAAAGTCTTCCATTATTTCCTTGCCTTCCTCGATGATGCCGTTGATGGCCTCGCAAGCGACACCCCTGGCGGGCTTTCCCAGCATTTTGAAGATCTGTTCAAGCCGATCGATCTGGCCCTCAGTCTGCTCGCGATGCGTTTCGAATGCAGCCTGAAGCTCGGCAGTTCCGGCATTCTTCGCCATCTTCGGGAGAGCTTTGAGAATCTGCTTTTCGGCGTAGTAGATGTCCTTGAGAGTGTGGAGAAAGAGATCGTCCAAGGTTTTTTCTTTGCCAGCCATTCAACATTCCTCCAAATTGCGGTTGCGCCGATTCAACTTCCCTCAAACGCGGCAGTTCCGCGCAACCGCACCTCAGAGGGATGATTCGCCTGACGCTATCGCAGAAGGCCCGCGCTCTTGAGGGCGCGGTTGATGATCGAACCGATGTCCGTACGATGAGCCCGCCCATCTTCGCGGCTCGCAGTCCTGTCCTGGCGACGAGGCGCACGTTCGTTGGCGCCAACCTGCGCCACACCACGTGGGATGATCTCTACCTTGCCATTCACTGTCGCGTCTGACGAGGCGTGACCGTGAGAGGGCCTGAACGCTGCCGGAGCCTCAGCGATTCCCCAAAAATCCGCGATACGATGACTGGACGAGAGTCCGGCCTCGAGAAGATAGGGCGCGGTCGCGCCAAAATGCTCGTCCCCGGGACCGGTTGCCAATGGTGTACCGTGCCCCATCTCCAACACGACAAACTCTTCGACCGCTGGCGTGCCGTCCTTGCCATTCCACACTCGCCGAATGTGGTTGGCGTGTTTTTCCTCCAGGTCGGGTCTCCGGCTGGTCTCATGAAGGGTCGACCATTGCTTGACAGTCTCAGTGGCGTTCCGGGGATGCACGGTCTGATCCGCACTGCCATGCCAGATTGAGACTTTGGGCCAAGGCCCCGCATGTGCGGAAGCGGCCTTCACATGGTTGCCCCAGTCAATCGCCTCCATGGTGCGGCCTTCCGCCATCACTCGAAAAGCGCCAGGAATATCGCTTGCGCTCTGAAAGGGCAGGCCCGCGATGATGGCGCCTCCCGCAAAAGCTTCCGGATAGGTTGCCAGCATCGCCGAAGTCATCGCGCCCCCGGCCGAAAGTCCAGTGACGAAGATTCGGGCTTCATCGATGCCCCAATCCGTGACCGTACGGTCGATCATCTGGCGAATGGAGTGAACCTCCCCAGAGCCCCGCGTCGTGTCGGTCGGAACAAACCAGTTGAAGCACAGATTGGGGTTGTTGGAACGCCGCTGCTCGGGCAAGAGCAGGCAAAATCCAAAGCGGTCCGCGAGCTCGATCCATCCTGCCCCATCGGCATAGGCAGCTGCCCGTTGGGTACAGCCGTGCAGCACCACCACCAAAGCAGGGTTTTCCGAGATTTCATGCGGGGTGTAGCGAAACGCTCGCAAGTTACCGGGATTTGCCCCGCTATCGGAGAATTCTTCCAGCCGCCCCTTGCCCCTAATCTGCGGTAATGCGGTCGAATCGAGACCTTCGGGCAGTTTATGATGCCAATTGGCCTGTTGCCGGAAAAGCCGTGAAACTGTTGTGCCTAATCGGGCCATTCTATCCATCCTCAATTAGGCATAACACGGGTCGGATGGAAGAGTTGCTGCACTGCACAATTTTTTCGGAGAGGAAGGTCCTTACGCATCAAACGCTTCGGGAACGGGACCCTCCGATGCCGTCTTCACCGGCTAACCCCATCAGTTCGGCCAAACGGTTCCGCGCCCGGTTGACGCGGCTTTTGACGGTACCGACTGCACAGCCGAGCGCTTCAGCCGCCTCGTCGTAGGACATGCCCTCCGCGCCGACCAAGATGATGACATCCCGCTGATCCGGGGAAAGGCGGGCCAACGCCGCTTGAAGGTCCTGATGCACGAGTTTGTCATGCTGGTCGGGAATGGACACCATGGTCGCCGCGTGGGCTCCGTCGGCGTCTTCGACCTCTCGACCCTTCTTACGGTGGGTGGAAAAGAAATTATTGCGCAGAATGGTGAACAGCCACGCCCGCAGGTTGGTCCCTTCTTGAAAACTGTCGCGCTTGCTGAGGGCCTTGAGCACGGTATCCTGCACCAGGTCCTCGGCGCGATCGACGTTCTTGGTCAGCGAGATGGCAAATCCCCGCAGATTGGGAATGCTGCTCATAATTCCATTGATGAAATCCTGGTCGACCGGTTCCTGATGCGCGCGGATGACCTGGGAGACCCTCGCAAGCAATTGTGTCAGGTCCCGTGGAATTTTCTGCAGGGCAGGATCCCCATAGAGCGCCCGAAGCTGCTCTCCTAAATGGGTCTGGATCGCATTATCAAGATTGGCGGGCATCGTGGTACTGTCTTGGATATCGGGTTTGCGGGTCATATCCCGAACATGGGGCGAGCTTGGCAGATAACAACCTCTCGTGCCTCCGGATCAGACTGACACTTCGTCTCTATCGCTTCTGGATGCTGCCGACGACTTCGGGCTCGCTGATGGGAGAAGCCGAGTCCAAAAACTCGACGACGACACCCGGCTGGACGAGCTTGACCAATTCCCGCACGTCCCAGTTCGTCAGCCGGATGCAGCCGTGGCTGTTCGTCTTGTCGATCTTATTGGGCGCTGGAGTGCCGTGGATACCGTAGGTCGGTTTGTCGAGACCAATCCAGGCGCTGCCGACAGGATTGTTGGGGCCGGGGGCAAGTCGCAAGGCCTGCGTGTTGTTGCCCTGCTGAAAATTGACCTTTGGGCGATACCAATATTCCGGGTCTGTCGCGATGGTCTTGATGGCGTGGGTGCCGGTCGGCGACGGCAGGTCGTTGCTTCCGATCGTTGCAGGATACGATACGATGAGCGTACCGCCTGAATCGTATCCCAACAACCGCTTCTTATCCTTGTCCGCGACAAGCCGGGCGATTTTGGCTGTTGCCGGCGCCGCGACATTCGTGACGACAATGGTGGTTCCCGCTTGGGCAAAGTCCACGCCACCGTTCAGTTGCCGAAGAAGATTTTCGTCCATGTGAAACTTTTCAGCGAGCAGCTCCACCGGGTCCCGATAGGCAAGGCGGTCGAGCTTCGCCATTTCGGCGTAGTCTTTCGGCATGTCCGGTACGAAGGGCCCGGCAACATCTTTCTCGTCGATGACGTATTCGATGAGCGGCGGCGCGGAATGCGTCAATTCCAGACTATTCCAAATCTCCTTATCGACGATCCCGTCAACAGGCAGCCCTAACATTGCTTCCACGGCTGCGACGGCCTTTGCAACGTTGTCTCCGTGATAGCCGTCGATCACACCGGGTGAGGCATGGGCACGATCGAGCAGGACCTGCAGCTTCAGGATCATTGGGCTCTGCTCGCCCGGCGCGACCGTCGGCTGAAAGACGTCCCATGCATTCGACCGCGCGATCAGTTCCGACGCGGCGAGCTTTGGCTTGGGTGGCGTCTGCTGTTCGATAAGCGCTCCGATGGGATCCGGCTTCGGCCCGATCGCAGCAGCGGATGTTACCAAAGCATCCGGCGTGGCAACGGCGGGTTGCGTTTGCGCATGGCCCCCACCCGAAGCGAACAGCAACGCTGCAACAGAAAGGCACGGGATCAGTCGTGGTTGCATCGGGAGCGCTCATCTGTGCAGAAGGAAAAATCAACCCTAACGGGGCGCGTTTAAGACGCCCTTAACGTTGAAGCATCAATCGCTCGCCGGGCCGCGGAAATTGGCAGCGGCGCGCGAAGTTGCCCGGACCCGCCGTGAGTCACTATTAACCTTGAATGGCGATGCGAAGCGCCGATTGCCGACACCCTTCGCCACAATCACAAAAATTCCGCAATGATGCCGCTGTTTGCGACGTTTGGAGAACTGGATGCAGCGATCGCCATGGCGCAAAGCGCTCTCAATTTTAGCTTGTATCGTTGCATATGCTGCTGTTTTTGAGAAAAGCGAAGCTCAGGCCTTCGATCTCTTTGGGCTGTTTGGTTCGAAGGAAGCGCCTCCCGCTCCTTCCCTCCAAGCGCTCCCTTATGATTTGACGTTCACGTTCGACGGCGCCAAAAAAGATGTTGAACAGACACTTCGCGACACATCCACGTTGTATCGCTTGCGCGCCGACGCTCCCTCCGACGGGGATTCGCTCGCCCGGCGGGCACAAGCTGATTTTGGTCCGTTGCTCGACGCCCTCTGGGGTCTTGGATATTATAACGCGACACTTTCGTTCGACGTCGCGGGCGTCTCGTTAAAGCTGGGCGAGGATCCGTCCAGGGCCGGGGCGGCTGCCGAGACCTACCGCGCGCGTGCAGCGGTTCCGATCAAAGTGCGCGTGGAACCGGGCCCCTTATTCGCTCTCCGCAAGGTGGAGGTCGACAACGCGAAGACGCAGCGCTCCTTCTCTGAGTTCGAACTCCCCTCCAAGGTTATCGGTCTGTCACCTGGCGATCCAGCGCGGGCTGCGGATTTGCGGGCGGCGCAAGCTCGCATGGTCGATCACTTTCGCGCCCAATCGCGGCCTTTGGCAAAGGCGGTTTCGATCGACCCGGTCGTGTTTCATCCCGCCCGCCTGATGGACGTGGCCTTCGCACTCGACCCGGGTCCCATCGCCCCCATCGGCACGATCTCGATCAGCGGCGCAGAGAATGTGGACCCGGCGGTCATCCGTTCTTTCGTGTATGTCGAGCCCGGCGACGCCTATTCGCCCAAGGCGATGGCGGATATGCGCAAGTCCATCAGCCGCATCCAGGCATTGGGTTCGGTGCGGATCCGTGAATCCGAAACGCTTGATGCCGAAGGGCGATTGCCGGTCTTTGTGGAGGTGACGGAAAGAAAGCCGCGTGTCATCGGCTTTTCGGCTCGCTACTCCACCATCGATGGTCCTGCGCTTCATGGTTACTGGGAACATCGCAACCTGTTCGGCGGCGCCGAGCGCCTGCGGGTCGAGTCCGACATTTTTCTGGCCCCGCGTAATGACGGAACGCGCATCAAGTCGGTCGAGGATCTGGAGCCGTCGGATATAGGCGGCCGCTTCCGCGTGAGCTTTCTCAAACCCGCGCTTTATGGAACGCGGAACGACCTGCTGATCGACGGCCTCCTCGAACGGGACCGCACCGGAGGTGATCGCTTCGGCGGTTACACCAGCCGCCTTGCCGACCTCACAGGCGCTATCCGGCATCGATTCAGCGACACGTTCTCCGTGCAGGCCGGATTGCAGGTGCAGAAAGGTCAGACAAGTGACGTGCTCGGGCCGATTGACTATCTCGTCGTAGGCACGCCGCTTTCGCTCACCTACGACTCGACCGACAGACCGCTTGATCCGACGCAAGGTGTGCGCGTAATCGCCTCCATCGTTCCCTACCCGAGTTTTCTCGGTTCAACGGTCGGCATGACGGTCACGAGGGCGTCTGCGTCCGCGTATTACGCCCTGGATGAAGATGCCCGCTACATCCTCGCCGGCCGCGTCGGTTTCGGTTCGATTATTGGCGCACCCCTCGACGAAATCCCTGCGAATTTCCGCTTTTTTGCCGGCGGAGGTGGATCGGTGCGCGGTTATCGTTACCAAAGCATCGGGCCGGAGGGCCCATTCGGATACGTGGTTGGCGGGCGCAGTCTGCTCGAAGGGTCACTTGAGGCACGCATCAAGGTCACCGACACGATCGGGATCGTTCCATTCGTGGATGCAGGGGGTGCTTTTGAATCCAGCTTTCCGGACTTCGACGACAAAGTTCGCTTCTCGGCCGGCTTGGGCCTGCGCTATTACACGGCAATCGGCCCCATTCGGCTCGACGTGGCGGCGCCATTGGACCGTCGGCCGGGCGACAAACCCGTTTCCATCTATGTCAGCATAGGGCAGGCCTTTTGATGACGATGATGCGCCGTTTTCTCATCCCGGCGATCCTCTTGATCGCTGCCGCGATCTTTTTGCCGTTGACGCTCGGTACGAAGAGCGCCGAGGCCGATAAGGGATTTCTTTCGGATCTTATTTCGCGGGCGCTCTCAACCCCGTCGACGCAGGTCTCAATCGGCGACGTCGAAGGTGCGCTCTCGTCCGACGCGACCATCCGCAACATTACGATTTCCGACAAGGATGGCGTCTGGTTTCGCCTGGACCGGGTTCGCCTTGTCTGGCGACGCCTTGCGCTGTTGTCGCGACGCCTTGAGATCGACAAGCTGGAGATCGGCAAACTCGAAGTGCTGCGGCGGCCCATACCGACAGCGGCGACCGTTGCCGGGGCAGACCAGCCGTTGCTTCCGGAACTGCCGGTCAAAGTGCAAATAGCAGATTTCCTGCTTCGGGAATTGTCTCTCGGCGCGCCGGTAATCGGCGTCGCGGCGCGATTGACCGCATCGGGCGCCGCATCGCTGGGCGATCCGAAAGAGGGATTGAACCTGCGCTTTGACGCACGCCGGCTCGATGCTCCGGGCACGCTTGTCGCCCGGTTGAACTACGTCGCCGAGAAACTTGATCTGAATTTGGCCTTGGACGAGCCGGCTGGGGGAATCCTGGCGCGATCCGCGAACATACCTGGCCTGCCGCCGGTTAAGCTCAACGTCGCGGGTACGGGTACACTCGACGCATTCGGAGCGAGGCTGACCTTCACCGCCGGCGATACAATCGGCGCGGCGGGCCAGGCCAGTTTGCAGCGCCAAGGGGGCGTGCGCCGGCTCGTGCTCGATCTTAATGCGCAGCTCGAGGGACTCTTGCCGGCGCTCGCAGCACCCGTCTTTGCGGGAACGACGGAGCTCGATAGCGAGACGATCTTTGCGGATGACGGAACCATCATCATCCCTCAATTATCCGTGGTGTCGCGAACGGCCCGGCTCGACRCATCCGGCCGCATGGAGGCGAACCGGGCCGTCGATTTCAAGCTCTCTGCACGTGCGGTTCCCACCGATCAGCAAAAAACGATCGCGGGTGGCGCGGAAATCAAGACCCTTGCATTTACGGGAACAGTGAAAGGGCAGCTTTCGGCCCCCGAAATCGCGGGACAACTCTCAGCGGAAGACGTCAATCTCCCGGCGGGCCGTCTCGGAAATCTCGAGGCGTCATTCACCGCAATGCCGAGTGGCGCACTCTCTGACAACGCGACGCGGATCGCCATCATGGCAGACGCGAAGGCAACGGGCGTCGCGCTTGCGGATCAAGCGCTCGCCCGTGCTGTCGGCGATCGGATGTCACTCGTCATTCGCGCGACCGCCTCTCCGGATGGCTTGACAGAAGTGGAGACGGCGCATCTCTCGAGCCCATCTTTGGATGCCCGTTATACAGGTYAGCTAGGGGCTGAAACCTCCACGGGATTGCTCGTCGCGAAAGCGCCCGACCTGTCTCGCTTCGGTGACGTCGCGTCTCTCCGGTTGAGGGGAACTCTGGATCTCGAGGCCCGCCTTCGCGGCCTCATGTCAAACGCCGCGGTGACGGCCAGCATCGACGCGAAGGCAATGCAGTTTGGGACGGGCATCGCCACTCTCGATGGACTGATTGGCGACCGGTTTGCGATGAATGGCACTGTCCGCACGTTTCCCAAAGGCGGATTTGGTTTCGAGACCTTTCGGGTTCTCGGGGAGCACGTCACGATCCGCATAGACGGTAATGCCGGCCCCGAGAGTGTCGCGGTGGATGCGAGAATCGAGATCCCAGATCTGCGTCGCGCCGACAGGCGATTGACGGGGCAGGGGAGAGTTGAATCCCGCCTCTCCGGAACGCTCGATCAACCCAATGCGACGTTCCATGCCGAGGTAAAGGGCGCAACGGCGCTGAACCGCCCTATTCCAGAACTTTTGCTGGACGCAACAGCGACCGATATTCTCGGGGCAGCGGAAATTGCGGCGAAGATTGCCGGCATGGTGGACGGGAAGGCCGCCGCGGGAACGCTGCGCTTGCTCAAGCGCCAGCAAGGAGGTTGGGTTCTTGATCCCCTGGATTTCGTCGTCGGATCCGCCAAGATCCGTGGGAATCTAACTCTCGACTCGGCCGATCTTGCTACTGGTCACGTGAGCCTCGAWGCCCGAAATCTCGGCGATCTCGCGCCGATCGTCCTCATGTCACTTTCCGGCGACGTGAAAGCGGATGTCATTTTCGACGCGACAACCGGCCAGCAGAATGTGCGGCTTGACGCGCAGGGCGAGAGATTGAAGGTGGGAGACGCGACCGTGGAGAGGTTGAGCGCCCGGGTATCGATCGCGGACCTTTACGCCAAGCCTGTGATTAATGCAGCTATTGCGGCGGATCGGGCCGTGCTAGCCGGCGAGACGTTCTCACAAATCCGGCTTGATTCCGCGGGATCTCCGAGCGCCAGCGAAATCTCCCTGAGTGCAAAGGCCCGCGAATTCGATCTCGCTGCGCGCGGACGTCTGGTGCCGGAAACTCCCGTGCGGTTCGACTTGACGGCGTTCACCGCAACACGTGACCGGCACGGGATTTCCCTTGCACGACCGGCATCGATCGCATTCGGGGAGGGAGGCGTGGCGCTCCGTGGCCTCGAGGTGTCCGTCGGTGGCGGGACCATCAGTGCGGAGGGCCGGGTGGGTTCCACATTGGATTTGCGGGTTGCCGCGAAGGCCGTGCCGTTGTCCGCCGCCGATATCTTAAGGCCTGGCACCGGTTTGTCCGGCACACTGGAAGGGACTGCACAGATCAGCGGGCCGGCCGCGGCTCCGACAGGCGATTGGCGTGTTCGCGTGTCGCGACTGGTCGCCGCGCAGGCGCGCGCCTTCGGCGCGCCGCCTATCGACATTACGGCGCAAGGACGCCTTGCCGATGGAAACACCACCGTGAATGGCGTTGTCGATGCGGGGCGTGCCGGGACGTTTCGCATCGACGGCCGGGTCCCGCTTGACGCCGCGCGAGACCTCGACCTGTCGGCTCGAGGCCGTCTCGATCTTTCGGTCGCCAACAGCTTTCTGTCGGCAGAGGGTCGTCAGATGACGGGAGTCGCCGCAATCGACATGCGGGTAACGGGGCGGCCCGCCGAGCCGACCGTAAACGGGACGCTGACTCTTAGCGGCGGGAGCTTCCGTGATGCGCTGCAAGGCGTGCGTCTCGACAACATTCAGGCGCGTATCGCTGCTCGCGGAACCGACGTGATGATCGAACGCTTTTCGGCTGTGACGCGAAACAACGGGACTCTATCGGCGAACGGCCGCGTGCGGCTCGATGCGTCCGCGGGCTTCCCCGGAGATATCCGCATCACTGGGCAGCGAGCGGAATTGGTTTCCAACGATCTCGTGACGGCTGTTGCCGATCTTGCGGTCGCGATCTCCGGGCCGTTGGCTCAGAACCCCCGCATCGGCGGTCAGGTTCGGTTCGTTACCATGGACGTGACGGTGCCGGAGCGACTGCCCGCCACTGTGCGTCCCATCCCCGGAACCCGGCATGTCAAACCGCCGCCGATCGTTGCCAAGCGTCTCGCTATGGAAGTGCTCGCGCGGGAACGCGCCGGCCGGGCGCCTGCCTTCAACGCCGTGCTCGATCTCGTGCTGAGCGCCCCCAGCCGGGTCTATGTCCGCGGTCGTGGCATCGATGCCGAAGTGGGCGGCGATCTGCGGTTGACCGGGACATTGCAGGCCCCGGTCGCAATGGGAGCGTTCGAGATGCGGCGAGGCCGACTCTCCGTTATTGGAACGCGGCTCGATTTTACCCGGGGCCGCCTGACCTTCACGGGCGACCTGACGCCCGATCTCGACTTCGTGGCTGAAACGAATGCCGGAGAGGTGACGGCGCGCGTCTCTGTCATGGGTTCGGCCCGCGAACCGCAATTTGTGTTCTCGTCTGATCCTGACCTGCCACAAGATGAAGTGCTGTCGCGGATATTGTTCTCCAAGGCATCCGGCGGCCTCTCGGTCACGCAGGCTCTCACGTTGGCACAGGCAGCGGCGCAATTCTCCGGCGGCGGCGGCGATGACGTGTTCGAGAATCTTCGAAAATCGCTAGGCCTGCAGGGGCTGGATATCTCGGTCGGCGCAAGCGGTGGTCCGTCCGTGGGCGTTTCGCGGGCGATCAGCGACCGCGTCAGCATCGGCGTGAAAGCCGGAGCGTCGACCGAAGAGACCGGAGTATCGGTTGATATCGACGTCACCCGGAGGATCAGGGTTCAGGGAGAAGTCGGGGCCGATGGCAATACGTCTCTGGGGGTTGGGGCGGAGTGGGAATACTAGTGTCCTGGCGCGCCCCAGAGATCGGGAAGCCGGCCGTAGAAATTATGGTCAGGCCAGTCATTTTGCCGCAACCTTAACCGCACTTGCGCGTTGCCAGATGGGCCAGTCAAAGAGGGGATCCCATCGTGAGCATCATCTGGACTATCATTATCGGGTTTGTCGCGGGCATTATCGCGAAGCTGATCATGCCCGGCTCGAACGAGCCATCGGGCTTCATCCTAACCACAATTCTCGGCATCGTCGGTGCCTTCGTGGCGACCTATCTCGGGCAAGCTTTGGGGTGGTATCGGGCAGACGAAGGCGCTGGCTTGATCGGTGCGATCGTGGGCGCAATCGTTGTCCTGTTCATCTGGGGCGTCATCGCAGGTCGTCGCTCGTCCTCGACCTACTGAGAATGGCGATGGGGCCGCGGAATATGCGGCCCCATCACTTTTTAGGGTCTCTCAGCGATCTGTCCCATCGACGTCTTGGTGCCGAGGAGCGCGGCCTTGACCGGGCAGGTCCCCACATAGCCGCGCCACGCTAGGTACGAACCGCCGGCAAGGGCCAAAACATTCAACAAGGGGTTGGGACGGGGTTTTACGCCGGCCGCCGCCAAGCCGAGTCCGGCGATGATATACGCAGCCCGCTCCGCCACGGTGAGCTCCGCGCCTTGTTCGTCCGATATTCCGCTCGTCACATCAGTCTCCATGTCGTGTCGCAAGCGAACGCCATCGAATGACGGGTTGTTCCCACACCCAGTAGAGAGCTGCTAGTGCCTGTTGGCTTCGGATGGCTGGCGCGCGATCAGCGTCAGCCGCAGATCGCCCGATGCGGCGAAATTCAGCTCCGCCGATAGGGTCTTGGGCTCGTCGACGAAATGGAGAAAAGCCAGCAGCCGGAGCCGCGTGACGGAGGGCAACGACGCAATGGAATTCAGCATCTTGTCGCTCGCCGACAGCGCCATCTCCTCCTGAAGGAAAGTTTTGAGGGGCAGAATCTGATCACGCCGCGACATGGGGCACCCGATCATAGGTGAGAGCTTCACCATCGTGACAAAGGTTGGGGCCGCGCAAGCCAGCGATTTCCCGCACTTTGTCGAGACTTTCGCGCGATACGTCGATGAGTGCGGCCATGCAAGGCTCGTTCTCGATAAGAGTGGGAAGCCCAAGGGGCCGGACCTTGAAGCCGACCTGATGCCAACGCGGCAGCCACCACATTTCCACCACGGCCGTGACGGCGGTGATGCCTTCCTCCAGGCAATATTCCTGCATGGCGGCAAGTAAGCGGCAGTCTGTGCGCCCTGTCCGGCGTTCCTTGACGACGAAGTAACGGGTGCATTCGAGAATCGATGCCGCTCTCGGGACTCCCCGTCCGGCGAGGCTTGAAAAAGTCTCACTCATCATGTGGGGCAGTAGTGTCGGATATAATCTCTGGCCGCCGACGCACCGTCCGCCATCCAGCGCGAGGAGATAGACAGCGTTGTGATTATCGTATTGGTCGACCTCAATTCCGTCAGGTCGTCGAAGTTCTTGCCATCCCCGCTCGCCGACGAAGACCTGGTGACGGAGGCGGTGATATTCCAATAATTGATTTTTGTAGTGTGACCGATTGTGTGCCGTTACGACATGAACACGCGTCATGTGATTGATCCTCTTGTTCTTAAGAACAAGAGATATTCGGGCGATGCTTCGCCGAAAGATATTGTAAGAACCTACAGGGTCAGATGGCGATCAACCGGTATTGGAGTGCCCGCGCGACCGCCTGTGTTTTATTCGCAGCCTCAAGCTTTTGGCACGCGCTGACGATGTRTGCCGTCACGGTTCTCTCAGTGATTCCGAGGATTTCGCCAGTATCGGCGGCCGATTTGCCCGCGGCGGCCCACACCAGCATCTCACGTTCGCGACCCGTCAAGCGCATCACTTTTTGCTCTGGGACTGGTTTAAGATGAGCACGGATGCGTTCGAAGGCGTACATGCTCATGAGGTGGAGTGCTGGCTTGGTTCGCGTCGATAGATCGAGGTCGGTCCCGCTCATGGAGATGCAAGCCTCATAGCCTTTGATACCGTGAATGGGCAGGCAGAACCCTTGCCTCATACCAAAGTCGGCAGCCCTGTGCATGACCTCCAGCGCACGGGGCTCGCCGTCGGGGTCGAAGGGGGCCTCCGACCACTCGAAGGGCTGGACGCTGTTGCGGCAATGGCGGATCACGGGGTCATGCCGTACGTAATGGCGGCCAGTGTAAATTTCGAACCAGCCAGGCGGCCATTTCTTCAACAGGACGACCCGCTCCACGGTTTCTCCCGGGGCGGGGAGGCCCGTCACGATAAAGCTATCGAAGCCGAAGCGCGACAGCGAGGCCTCCATGGCATCGAGAATGGCTCCTGGCGTTGCCAGGCCATCCAATTCCTCGACGAAGCGAAATGCCTCATCGGCGTAACTGAACATGCCCCCGCTCACCGCGCCGCCCCCCCTGTCATTTATTGCAATTTAAAAGTGAAACTTGCAATAAATCTACTTTTAGTTTTTGTATCGGCCGATTAGGACTAAGTTTCGTGTGTCGCGAGGGGATTTTCGTGGAAAAAAAGTCGCCGAATGCGGTGGATCATCATATTGGCCTGCGGGTTCGCCGGCGTCGTACCGCCCTCGGCATGAGTCAGGAGGCGCTGGGTGATGCCCTCGGGCTGACCTTCCAGCAGGTCCAGAAGTACGAAAAGGGCGCCAACCGGATCGGGGCGAGCCGGCTCCTGCAGATCGCCGGCATCCTGGGGGTTGGCATCGAGTTCTTTTTTGAAGGGTTGGAGCAAGCTGGCGCTCAGTTTGCCCCGGAACAACGGAGCATGGCCGAATTCCTCGCGATTACCGAGAGCGACCGGCTCGTGCGCAGCTTCAAAAGTCTCAAGGATGGGGAGGTCAGACGCAAGGTCGCCGATCTGGTGGAATGGCTGGCGACCAATTCGGACGGCTCTACGCCTTCGCCTGACCCACATCGTCAGCCATAAAGGCGCCGCGGCTGCCCATGGGCTTGTCGGGTCCGATGGTGGTATCCTGCGCCGTCTGGTGTTCGATCTCGGCATTGAACTCGGCTCCCACCAAAACCACCCACAGCGACAGATACATCCACATCATGACGCCGATGATGGCACCCAAGGAGCCGTAGGTCGCGGAATAGTCCGTCCAATGTGACAGATACCAAGAGAACAAGACCGAGAATATCAACCACACCACGGTTGCGAAAATAGAGCCGGGGGTAATCCAGCGCCATTTTGCGGTGACACGGCTAGGGCCGAATCGATAGAGCATCGCCAAGCCGGAGATCGCCATCGTGAAAAGTACGATCGCGGGCAATACGGTGACGAGCAGGTCGCCCAAGGGCCCAAGGTTGAGGAACCGAATGACCAAAGGTACACCGACCACCACGTTGAGCAGCACAACGGCAAAAACGATAGCGCCCACCGTAAATGAGAGTGACGTGAGCAAAAGCTTGAAGAAGCCCCGTTTCTCCTTTTCGTCGTAAGCGACATTGAGAGCGTCGAACAAGGCCCGGATGCCGTTATTGGCACTCCACAGCGCGACCGCGATCCCCGAAACAAATCCAAAACCCAGCGCCGTTCCACGGTTGTCGGTCAAGCGCTTCAATTCATCCCCCAACATATCGATGACCGCCGAAGGGACGTAGCCTTTCACGTCGGCGACGTGTTCCGAAATGGTGACGGGGTCCGCGACCAGGCCATAGAGGGAAACAAGCGCTGCGAGAGCCGGGAAGATCGCCAGGAGAAGAAAAAACGTCGTGCCGGCGGCCACGGTCCCGACCCGGTCGTCAGAAACCTCGTTCCAGACCCGATACAAAATATCCTTCCAGCCGAGCCAGGGTATGTGATGAGGCTGAACCGCCTCCCGCCCGCGGTTTTTCTCTCCCGCGCGATGCTCGTTTACCCGCGCTGAAATTGCGTCGCTCATCTCGGCCCCTGCTGTCCGTCGGCTTGTTCCACTGAACGTTTTACGCCCGCAATCGGTTCACGGCCCAAATGCGATGAGTTCCGAGGGGTTTAGCTACGCGCCAAGGAACCACCCGTGTGCCCGCTAGTTACTGTCTGGCGATTGATGAGGTAAGCGATGAGTGTAGGACAACAAGGTAACGAGCAATCCAAGCGAGCCGGAACCGGCACGGATGACTGGGGTGCGCTCCGGGAGGACGTTGGCGGCATCGCCGAGGCGGCCGTTTCGCAAGGCCGTCACTTTATCGATTCCGCCAAGGATCATGCCACCGATTATGCGGTCAAACGCAAGGCTGACGTAGCCCAGTCGGTTGCCGATCTGGCGACCTCTTTGCGGGATTCGACCAGAACATTCGAAGAGAGGCCGAACATTCAGGCTGTGGTCGACAGTGCGGCGGAGGGCCTTGAACATCTGGCCGGAACAATCCGCGATCGCAGTTTCACTGAGATCTTCAGCGATGTCGAAGATGTCGTTCGGCGGCGTCCCGCCACTTTCGGCGTCGCTGCCCTGGCGATCGGCTTCGTGGCCGCTCGGTTCATCAAGAGCACGTCGGAGGATTTGCGCGACAACCAATATTCCGCGACTCCTCCCGCCACTCGCCGCGCAGGTCCGGCGCGCTCCGGCGTTTGACGGAGATTGAGATGTCTGCACACGGAAATCCGACCATCAAGACTCTGTTGGGTGAAGCCCTTCGCGAAAGTGGCGATCTTGCTCAAAAGGAATTCACGCTCTTCCGGACGGAGATGACTCAGAACGTCCGCATGCTGTTCGTCGGGCTGGGCATGATGGTGGTGGCGGCCGTATTCGCGGTCGCTGCACTCATGCTGTTCACCGAAGCGCTCGTGGACTGGCTCGCGACGATCCTGGATTCGCGCGCTCTTTCTGCACTGATCGTCGGCGGCGTCATGGCGCTCATCGCCATAGGCCTTATCCTCTATGGGCGACACGCCTTGTCCACCGCTTCTCTGGTACCCGACAAGACTGTTCGCTCCGTCAAACGTGACGCTGAAGTTTTCTCCGAAAGGGTCGCGGGATGACAAACCAGATTGAAGACTTGCAGCGGGAGGTGGAGCAGAGCCGAGCAAAACTCGACCTCACGCTCGACCGGCTTGAGGAAAAGCTGACGGTGTCGGGGGTCGTGGACGATCTGTTGGGTACGGCTCGTCGAAGCCAGTTCGCTCCATTGTACGATCACGCGCTCTCCACCTTGCGCAGCAATCCCGTCCCGGTCTTGCTGGTGGCCGCGGGAGCGGCGCTCTTGCTTTACCGCCTTCGTCCCACTTCTGCTCCCGCGCCGGCCCGCTCGCCGCGCGTCGCGGTCGACGAAGACCTGCCGCCAGCGCCGCTGGAGCCCCGCCTTTATCAGACCGGAGCCACCACGCTCCAATCGCGCGAAGACCTCGAGGGTCGTCGTCGCGCAGCCAACGTCCGTATTTGAAAGAACAGGAGTCTTCGATGGCCGAACAGAAAAATGAATCTGCAACTTCCCAGGATAAGTCCTCTTCAAACGAAGCGACGAAGTCTGTCCAAAGCGGAACCTTGGCGTCACACACCTCGCGGCCCCTCGGCGGCCAAGTGACGGACCGGAATCGGGGAGGCGCCGAATCTGAAGGTCAGAAGCTCTCCGCGATCTCCGAGGCCGCAAAGGAGAAGGCCAGCGGAATGGCCGAGAACGTCCGCGAAACGGTCGGCAATGTGAAGGAAAAGGCTACTGAGGCGTACGAGGGCGCATCGGAATGGGCTGAGGACACCTACGGCCGTGTTACCGATTGGGCATCCGAGGCCTATGACGCTCGCAGCGAACGGCTCGATCGGATGCGCCGGCAGTCCTCGCAATCAGTTCGACGCGTGAGGGGCGGTATCCAGGATTATGTTTCCGAGAACCCCATGGTTGTCGGCCTGGTGGGCCTGGCGGCCGGGATGCTGATTGGTGCACTTTTGCCGCGCACGCGACGGGAAAACGAGGCGTTTGGCGAGTGGGCCGACGAGTTGCGTCACCAGGGCGTGCGATATGCGCGAGAGGCGACGCAGAGAGGACGAGAACTCGTCGAAGAGACGTTCGAGGGCGAGGATCCTCGTTTCAGCAAGCATGACAGCGAGTTCAAGCCGACCCGGCAGGGTGCCAATCGCCACTGAGTTTCCCGCTTCCTGAGAACACGAGAAAGCGCCCTTGGGGCGCTTTTTCTTTTACCAATCCATCTTCACCCTCCATTTACCGCGATGGTCAAAACACACGGTTCCTACAGGCTCCGAGCGGAACGCCTTGCGCATCTTGCCGTTCACCAGTTGTTCACGCAGCGGACTTTGCGAAAAATCCATCAGTTCGGGGCGTCTATCGGGAGTATAGTGTAGTGCGCGTACTGATCTTGGAAGACGATCCGTTCATCGCCATGGACCTTCAATGTATTTTGGAAGGCGACGGCCACGATGTCGTAGGGGCCGTACCGTCAGTGGACGCCGCAAGGGCCCATCTTTCTGATGGGCTGGATTACGCGTTGCTGGACGTGGACGTTGCTGACGGTAAGAGTTTCGCTATCGCGCAGGAATTGCAGGAGCGGTGTATCCCGTTCTGCTTCGTCTCGGCGTCCTTGCATTCCGACATCCCACAGCTCCTGCAGGACGTCCAATTCATCGCGAAACCCTATGACGAGGCTGCCATCCGCAGGTCGGTCGGCGATTGCCACATGTTCCGCTTGAGGCATTAGGCGCGCCCAGGGACCCGAAGCCTCCGAATCGGCCTACCCACAGGTTTTTGCCGGTGAGTCGGGAACGATGCCCGCAGGGTCGCGTTCGAGAAGCGTCGCCCACATGGTTGGAATGAATGTCGAAAGACCAGTCCACAGTTCTTTTAGTCGAAGACGAGCCTCACATCAGACTGTTCGTGTCGGAGCTTCTCGACGAAGCGGGCTTTAGGGTGATCGAAGCGGACAATGCCTCGGAGGCCCTGGCGATCATCCGCGGGGGACGTACCGTCAATGTGCTCCTCGCTGACGTGGATCTGGCCTCTGGCAACAATGGGCTCGAACTCGCTCAAACAGTGTGCAAGTCCTTTTCACATATTGAAATTCTCATTTTGACCGGGCGGCAATGGCCCAGCTCTAGAGATCTTCCTGCCCAAGTCATCTTGCTCTGCAAACCTTGTACGAACGAGACCATCTTGAGCGAAGTTCGATCCGCGTCGCTGAGATCGAAACGACAAATGCGAGGAAGTCTCCCGTTTGCGGATTATGCGTCCGCGACCGTGGGTCCGCGCAACCAAAACGGCTTGGGCGCCTGAAATCGATCTTGCTGCTACCTCTGAGCGACCATAAGCTCCGGCGGTATCGACCACCCAGTCGATGAGTCAGGCTCTTTACGAGAGCCGTATCGTCGGCCATAGGGCAAACCAATTGCCGTCTCGAAGCCGTCACGGCAACGCGACGTAATTCCATTCACTTTCGGAGGACTCCATGGCGACCAAGACCACAGACGGAAAAGCAGCTGCGAAGAAGCCTGCGGCGGCCAAAGCGGCCGGGTCAAAGCCCAACGCTCTTCAGCAACCCCTTCAGCCGTCCAAGGAGTTGGCCGCTGTTGTTGGTTCCGCCGCCCTCTCGCGCGGTGAGGTCGTCAGCAAGATGTGGGAATACATCAAGAAGAACAACCTTCAGAATCCCGCCAACAAGCGCGAAATCCTGGCCGACGAGAAGCTCAAGCCAATCTTCGGCAAAGACAAGGTGACGATGTTCGAGATGAACAAGCACCTCGCCCAGCACCTCAAGAAGTAAACAGCCTCAGGAATCCTGCCGCCATTTTGCGAGCGGCAGGATATCCGGCGTTTTTCCCGGCGCATATCGCCACGGGTCCACCGCCCACGCGCCGCCGCTTTTCTTCTCCGCAATGACCGCCGTGAAATGTGGGTAACGGCCGTCCAGGAAAAAGCCTCTCGATTGCGGAGACTCGACACGGTGGTGCCGCAATAGACCCTGGCTGTCGAGTTCGACCAACAGGCTTGTCGTGTTGGCGGTCTCGTCGAGACAATCCATCTGGCCGTGTTGCCCCGACATTTCATAAGGCGATCCCGGTCGATCGGGGGCGCCGCCAAGTTCCCGTGCGAGTTGGGCTGTGTAGATCCGCACCACCTCGCCGATGGCCCGCCTCTCCGCCTCCGCCGACTCAGTCGAACCGAGAAGCGCAGCCGCCCGCGGAATAATGTTCCCATCCAACATCACCGGCAGGCGGCGCGAGCAGCCATAGCCGTGGCATGCGAACACGCGCCCGCCACTCGGAGGCGCATATCCCTGCTCGGTAAACCAGCGCCGCGCAGACTCGCCCGCAGCAACGCTCGGCGAAGCGAATGCCGCTCCGGCGGTGATGATGGCCACCGATATCGTGCACAATCTGCGAGTGATCATCTGGGCGATTCCATTCAAGTTAGGGCGCGCGCGGATTTACACCCCGCACGGCGAGGCTTAGATGGTGAAAGCTTTTGCGAGGTCCGAGGTTTCCATGTCCCGTGTGGTTTTTCTGAATGGTGCGTTCCTGCCGGCCGAGGAGGCGAAAGTCTCCGTGATGGACAGAGGGTTTCTGTTCTCGGACGGTGTCTATGAGGGCGTCGGTGTGCTTGACGGGCATCTCGTAGACAACGAGGCGCATCTCGAACGCTTCGAGCGATCGATGCGGGAGATTCAGATTGCCAATCCGCATTCCCGCGCCGAGTGGACACGCTTCGAGCACGAGCTCGTGCGCCGGAACGATATGTCGGAAGGGTTTCTCTATATTCAGATCACGCGCGGCGTGGCGGAGCGGGATTTCATGTTCCCGAAGAGCGCCTCGCCGACCGTTATGATGTTCACCCAGGCAAAATCCATCGCCGATGCTCCGGCAGCCGAAACCGGTATCGCGGTCATCACGGTCGCGGATCAGCGTTGGAAACGTCGCGACATCAAGTCGATCTCACTGCTGGCTCAGGTTCTCGCAAAGCAGACTGCGAACGAAGCCGGGGCGCAGGAGGCCTGGATGGTGGAAGACGGACACGTGACCGAAGGAGGGTCCTCGAGCGCGTTCATCGTCACGCAAGCGGGCAGTATCGTCGTGCGTCCGCTGTCGAACGCGATCCTGCCGGGCATTACGCGAAAATCGCTGCTTCGACTCTCGCAAGAGGCCGGAATCAGGCTTGAGGAGCGGATGTTCACCGTCGAGGAGGCTTACGGCGCTGCCGAGGCATTTCTCACGAGCGCGTCGAACTTCGTCCTGCCTGTCGTTTCCATCGATGCACGCCCCGTCGGCAATGGAAGACCCGGCGCCATCACACAAAGACTGCGGCACCTCTATCTGGACATGGCGCGGGAGTCAGCCAGGGATCATCATTAGGCCGGAACCGAGCCAGAAGGGGCCCGTTCTCCTTTCTTGAGGAGTGGCCCCATGAAGTTTTTGAAGATCGCCGTCGGTGTTCTCGCGCTTAGCGGCTCTGGTGCCTTGGCACAGATCCCGACTTTGCCGCAGCAGGCACCCAACATGCCCGCGCCGAAGGACGTACCCGCGGAGAAGATCGAGCCGTCGGAGACGGGGTCGACCCTGAGCGACAAGCTGCAGCGCAGCGACGGCATCATCCGCCCGCCGGTCGATGCGACCCCGGACATGAATGTGCCGGCTCCGGTACCGGAGCCGGGCACCACGCCGATCATTCCGCCCCCGGGGAGCCCCGGTTCGCGCAATCCGACTCTCGATCCGAGATAAAGTTACGCCGGGCGCTTGCGCTTGCCCGAATTCCTTTGGCCGGATCGGCCGGATTTCGCCATGTCCTGCGCCTGCTTGCTTCCCGCGGTCAGGATCTGATCGGCCAGTTGCCTGATGCGTAACCGCAGCTCCTCATTTTCGGCGGATGCCGATTGCGCGGCCCAAGCCGTATGCTCGGCAGCCTCGGCCCGGGCTGTTTCCAGCAGCACCGACAGTCTTGCGATTTCGGCAACCTTTGCATCCCGTTCAGCCTCGATCTCCCGAACATGTTGTTCGAGAATGAGGCCCCGTTCCTGCTCGGCGGTGAGACTTTTTGTCAAAACGGCAAGGCGCTTGCGCTCGTCCGACAACTCGCTGTGCCGCTCGCCGAGGGCCCTCTCGAAATCGTTCCCTCGCGCGCTCTGGGTCATCAGACGCGTCTCTAGGTCGGAGATGACGATCCGTTTGGCATCGATTTCGCTCAATGCCGCTGTCAGCGCTGCGTCAATCCCCGCGTAGGCATCCTCCAGCTCGACGAGAGTGTGCGACGTGCGGGTCAGCTCCGAGGTCGTGACAGACAGAGAGGCCTGCAACTGGTCGCGATCCCGTCGCATCGACCCGAGTTCATCGACTGTTGCCCGATGCGTATTCTCGAGCGCGGTCAGAGTCTCCCGTCGATCGCTCAGTGCGGCAGCCGTTTCCGCGAGTGAACCTTCCGATACGGCAAGCGCGCGGCGCACGTCGTCGAGTTCGGCCTCCAGACGGGCCACGGTAGCGTTGCGCTCGGCGAGGGTGCTGTCCAGGCTCTCGATCCGCATGGCCCGGCGCCCGAGTTCCTCCATGCTTTGATGTTTGACAGCGAGCGCCTCCTCGGCTTTCCGCTCGATCCGCCGCTGATGAACGGCGAATTCCGCGCGCAGATGATCCTTTTCGGCAGTCAGTTCGGCGATCGACATGGGAAACAGGGCTTCGGCCCGTCGCCGCGCAAGGCGATCCGCACGCTGGTTGATCGCCGGAATGATAAGCAAGGCAATGAGGGTTGCGGCCAGGAACCCCAGCGCAAAGAACATGACGGTTTCGACCACGCGGAATCAACTCCAGGCTGCTGCTCGATTGCAGGCTCAAGCACTTGCCTTGCGCCTGCGCGGCCACTCCAGCGCAAGGTTCAAGAATGCTCTTTGTAGCGCATCCGGGAGGGCTTTCCAGCGGGAGCTAGCCGTTTGGTCGGAAAGAAGTTGGGGCCGTTTGGCGGTTCGGGGGCCAAAACCCGCGGCTAGAAGGGATTCCAGGTCGGCTCAGGGGTGAATTTCAGGTATCCCAGATTGACGCCAAGCCGCGCGCCCACCCCTGTCCTGATGGGGACGACGATCATCTCGTCCGCGGCCGCCGCGGTCATGCCGAACCCGCCGATGAGATAGGCCGAGCCGTCGATCCCGACGAAGCGCTTATAGAGCGCGTCGGTAAAGGGCATGTTGTAGACGAGCATCATGGTGCGGGAACCCTCGCCGCCGAGATCGAACCCCAAGGAGGGACCTTGCCAGAAAATCGGGCGCTCGCCGGCGTTTCGGGTGAAGAGCTTGCCTTCGCCATACCTTAGGCCGCCAAAAAACGCCCCGGCGGCTTCCTGACCCAGAATATAGCCGTTCGGTTCGCCCCAGCGACGGACTGCTTCCTGGACGGTGAGAGCCAGGCCCCGCGATGCGGACCCGAAGAATGAATGCCCTGACTGGACGAGATCCTCCGAGCGATAGGAGGAGGGGTCGCCGGGGTTGGAGTAATTGGCGCGCGCCGCCTTTACAGGCTGGGCCGATACGCCCGACGAAAGAGCACCGAGAAGCGCCACCGCGGTGGCCGCGGCAATGACTGTGTTTCGCGAGAGCATAGGCAATCTCCTCGCTGAAGCTGCCATCGGGCAGCCCCGCATGAAATTGGGACGGATGCGGGCAATGTGTTCGAGATCCGTCCAGGGACTTCCGGTCGATATGTGGCCGGTCGCGCTAATTTATGGCCATCAACCCTAACAATCGGTTCACGAGCCGAATGAGCTTACGTTGCGGCAAGTACCGTCAGCAGGCGATGGGAAGCGAAAGGCGGGGCGCAAGGGCCGCATCGCCAAGCGCGGCGAAGGGGCCATTCAGGTATCCGCGAGCCGCATGCCCGTAGGTGAGGGGGGTGCCGCCGGGGCCGATGACCGTTCCTCCGGATCGGGTGAGGATGTGATCGCCCGCAGCGGTGTCCCATTCCATGGTCGCGCCGCAGCGGACATAGATGTCGGCTTCCCCCGAAGCGATGAGGCAGAACTTGAGCGCCGACGAGGTCATGCGCCGGGTACCAATGGAAAGGCTCGACAAACAGGCCTCAGTGGCCACGTCGCCATGGCGACGACTGACCAAAGCGACTAGATCGTTGTCGGGAGCCTTGCGTGCGCTGACGGGGCGCCAGGCGAGGCCGGAGTGGCCCACCGACGGAATCTCCGCCGTTTCGGCCGTCTCGCCGGCAATCCAGACACGGCCCAGGGCCGGGGCCGCGACCACCGCCGCGCAGGGGCGCTTGCCATTGATCAACGCGATATTGACGCTGTATTCGCCGCTGCCGTGGATGAAATCGCGGGTCCCGTCGAGGGGGTCCACGAGGAAGAAATAGGAGTCGGGCAGCACGCGATTAGCCGTTTCCTCGGCGACCACCGGCACGTCGGGCCAAATCTCGTTCAATTGCCGGATAATGAGTTCCTCGGCCGCGAGATCCGCCATCGTGGTCGGAGAGCCGTCGTCCTTGATGCGCTTCTCGATGAAGGCGCATTCCATCCGCCGCAATACGCGCCCCGCATCGATGGCGATCTCCGCCAGCTTCTGGGCAATCGAATTGGCATCTTGGTCGTCAGGACGCATGATGACTTTGTGCCCGTTCGCGAGGGGCCTGTCGATCCTTTTGCCCGCTTTTCAAAGAACGCATTGCCGGGTATCCGGGTTCACGCTCGCTTTTCTTCCCGGCGCTTCACGACGGCTCGGATCTCCGATGGTCGTGAGTTTTCGCCCAATCACGGTCTTTCTGGAGCCCCCATGGCAACCATCTCGCTCGAATCGCTCGATCTCGCTGCTCTTCTGTGCTCCCGCGTCTGCCACGATGTGATCTCGCCGGTCGGCGCCATCGTCAATGGATTGGAGGTTCTCGAGGACGACAACGACCAGTCGATGCGAGAATTCGCCCTGGAACTGATCGGCAAGAGCGCAAGGCAGGCCTCGGCCCGCCTGCAATTCGCCCGCCTTGCATTCGGTGCCGCAGGGTCGGCCGGCGCATCGATCGATCTCGGTGACGCCGAGCAGGTCGCCCGGGGGATGTTTCAGGACGACAAGATCTCGTTCGCCTGGTCCGCTCCCCGCCTTCTTTTCCCGAAAAATCGGGTGAAGCTTCTGCTCAACCTGATCATGATCGCGATTACGGCCATACCTCGCGGCGGCTCGATTTCGGCCAATGTGTCGGGAGATGCGGAGAAATGCGAATTCATCCTCCGCGCAAAGGGCATCAACGCCCGCATTCCCGCCCATGCCGAAGATCTTCTCGCCGGGCATTCCGAGAGCGGCACGGTCGATGCTCATGGCATCCAGGTCTATTACGCAGGTGAGGTTGCACGCGCCGCCGGTATGAGCATCACGTTCAGCATCGAGGGCGACGAGGTGACCATCCGCTCGGCCACGGTGTGAAGCCTTAATTGCCGATAGCCACGAGAACCGCGCCCGCGGCGATCAATCCGACGCCCGTCCAGCCGAGCCCTGTCAATCTTTCGCCGAGGAATAAGGCGCCGAACAGCGCGACCAGGACGACGCTCATCTTGTCGATGGGGGCGACGCGGGAGGCTTCTCCGAGTTTGAGCGCACGGAAGTAGCAGAGCCATGAGGCTCCGGTCGCGATCCCCGAGAGAACGAGGAACGTGTAGGTGCGTCCCCGCGACGACCACCAGGATGACGATCGTACGGATGAAGGTGGCAAAGTCGGAACCGACGTTTTCGACTCCGACTTTGGCGAAGATCGCTGTCAGCGCCGCGAAACCGGCCGACAAGAGAGCCCAGAACTGCCACGACTCGAGCATCGCTTTCATCGGCCGTTTCCTGCATCGCGAACGATCCTAACAAAAAAGCCCGGCGTCATGCCGGGCTTTTTTGAGTGGGGTCGTGATGGATCAAACGGCGATGCGTTGCTCGACCTCGGTGGGCTCGCGAAGCACATAGCCCCGGCCCCATACCGTTTCGATGTAATTCTTGCCCTGAGAGGCATTGGCGAGCTTTTTGCGGAGCTTGCAGATGAAGACGTCGATGATCTTCAGTTCCGGCTCGTCCATGCCCCCATAGAGATGGTTGAGGAACATTTCCTTCGTCAGGGTCGTGCCCTTGCGAAGCGAGAGAAGCTCCAGCATCTGGTATTCCTTGCCGGTCAGATGCACCCGGGCGCTGCCGACTTCTACCGTCTTGGTGTCGAGATTGACCACCAGATCGGCGGTCGTGATGACGGATTGGGCGTGGCCCTTCGAGCGTCGGACGATGGCGTGGATTCGAGCGACCAACTCATCCTTGTGGAACGGTTTGGTGAGGTAGTCGTCAGCGCCGAAGCCTAGACCCTTCACCTTGTCCTCGATGCCGGCCATGCCGGAGAGGATCAGGATCGGCGTCTTGACCTTCGCGACCCGCAGCGTGCGCAGAACTTCATATCCCGACATGTCGGGGAGGTTCAGGTCGAGAAGGATGATGTCGTAGTCGTAGAGCTTGCCGAGGTCGATGCCCTCTTCGCCGAGATCCGTCGCATAGACGTTAAAGTTCTCGGACTTCAGCATCAGCTCGATGCTCTGCGCAGTTGCGCTGTCGTCTTCGATAAGAAGTACGCGCATGTTAATTCCCCAGCCCTTGCCCATGGACCACCGAACAGCCTGAAGCTGCCCATCCGCGACAGGGCGTGTCGCAGATGCCCTCTGAACTGATTCGCAACGCTAGTACGGAATGGTTAACAAACCCTGATTCGCACATGCAAGCGATTAACGACCCGATCTCCTGGATCAGCTGTTCGCAATGTACGTGGCGATTGTACTGGTCTGCCATTCGTAAGCCCGTCATGCCTGTGAAATGCCCCGGCCATGGGCAGGAAAACGTCCCGCAGATCCGGTCCCGGCTGCGGAGTCTCCCTCCCGGGCAGTGTTAACGAAAGGGGTAAACGAAACGTTGACGCTCCGCCGATCCGGGTCGCGAAAAAGGGCCCGCGCGAGAGGGTGGGGCCGTGAACCGTGGCCATTCGGTCGATCCGGTAAGGAACGGTCAACCTCCATGCGGGATGGTAGCGCATGACCGGCGGATAACTGAGCGATCAGCCGGACACGTGAAACAGCGCCGTGTGGAGTTCAACCAAAATGAAGTCGCGGGATACGCTCATCCGCCTCAAGCGCTTTCAAGTCGACGAGAAACGTCGCCGGGTCGCGCAAATCGACATGATGATCGCCGAGTTCGACCGCATGGCGGCTGATCTCGACCGGGAGATCGCCATGGAGGAGCAGAAGGCCGGGATCTCCGACCCGAACCATTTCGCTTATCCCACCTATGCCCGCGCAGCGGCGCAGCGACGGGATAATTTGCGCCAATCCGGCATTAATCTGCACGTTCAGCTCGATGATGCGAAGGCGGAGCTTGGCGTGGCATTCGAGGAATTGAAGAAGGCCGAGAGCCTCGACGACCGGGAACGCGGGCTCGACGCCGTCCGCGAGCAGGCTGTCATCAGCCATATCGGGCAGCGCCGCCCCATGCGCGCCACTGCCTGACCGTCCCATCAGCCGTGAGTTGCCGGGGTGCGCACGGGCGGCGCACCCCTTTTTTATGGTGAGCCCGAGTCCGGCGGATCGATAATCGGGACCTGGGGCGCGGACGTTAAAGGCAGAAAACCCTTGAGGCGCGGATCATCGGCGATCTCGACTGCACGCTTGTAGGCGCGAAAGCCGGATCTCACATAGAAGCTCACCGCTCCCGGGTGATCGAGCGAGCAGGTGTGGACGAAAAACCGCCCTATGGGACGCCCGAACGCGCGGCGAATGGCTTCGTCCATGAGAGACCGCCCGATCCCCTGGCCGGTGGTGCCCGGCACGAGACCGAAATACGCCAGTTCCGCTTCACCCTCGACCCGGAAATCGATTTCCAGGAGGCCGATATCGGTGCCGTTCTCGACCAGAGCATAGGCCTCGACGTCCGGATGGCTGAGGATTCCCGCGACGCTTGTGTCGTCCATGACGGCCCGGCCAAACCACAGCCATGGGTCGCCGATGCGCGCGTAAAGGGTTCGGTAGCGCCCTAGATCGTCGCTCAGGCGATCGAGCCCGTAAGCGTCCAGCCGGGTCTGCCCGCTCCCCGCTGGCGGCTCGTGCATCTGCAGGTAAGTGACCACGGACACGACTTTGCCAGCCGGAATATCGGTGTAACCATCCAAATTGAGGGAGATCGAGGCGGGAGCCGGCATGAAAATGACCTTCTGGGAACGGTCTGGACGAGATGATTTCCCACAGGGCGGGACGAAGAGCAATCACATCTCCCTACGATCAGGTCAGACGGGGCCAGAGCCGGTCAAGACCTTGAAAAACTCAAGGTTCTCGCGAGATGCCACCCATGTCCCACTGGTCCGACGGGTCGAATTCGCCGCTCTTATCCCCCTTGCGAAACAACGGATTTCTGGCACACAGGGAGCGCCCGCCGAGGAGACCGACGACGTCGATGAAAAATGTGCGTGAGTTTATCTGGCCCATCGTCGGGCTTGTCGCAGTCGTCGTATCCTGTTGGCTTCTGTATCGTGAGCTCCGCGGCCTCTCGCTAGATGACGTATGGGAGAGTTTGACGGCCGTGCCGGGGCGGCGCTATGCCCTCGCGGGATTGTCGACGCTCGTGGCCTACATGGCCCTGGCCTGGTATGATCGCATCGCCCTTCTACATCTCGGCGTTCGCCACATTTCCTGGTTTTTCGTCTCCGTCACCTCGTTCACCACCTATGCGCTCTCGCACAATATCGGCGCCTCGGTGTTTTCGGGTGCCGTCGTGCGGTATCGGGCCTATACGTCGAAGGGCCTGAGTGCGCCTCAGATCGCCGTGCTCGTCGCCCTTTGTTCTTTTACTTTCGGCCTCGGCACGATCCTGCTGGGTGGTGTGGTGCTCACCGTCGACCCCACGCTGCTCCACCGGCTGGAGGACTTCCTCCCCACCGCCATCACCAATCCGGCCACGGCCAGGATTGTCGGGATGATCCTCCTCGCGTTGGTGGCGCTCTATGTCGTCGGATCCATCCTCCACCTTCCGCCGGTGGTCATTCGTAAAGCCAAGCTGGAATATCCTCGTCCGGCGATCATGGCGCGTCAGCTTCTTGCGGCCCCGCTCGAGCTGCTTGGAGCTGCCGGCATCATCTATTTCGTCCTGCCGGCTCATCTCGAGCCCAGTTTCGTGGTCGTGCTGGCGGTGTTTCTGGCTTCTTTTTCAGCGGCGCTCGTCAGCCATGCGCCCGGTGGCCTCGGAGTTTTCGAACTTGTGTTCCTCACGGCGATGCCCGACATCCCGAAGGCGGACGTGCTGGCCGCCCTGATTGTGTTCCGGCTTTTCTACCTTTTAATCCCGTTCGCCTTGTCGCTCATCGTCGTGGTGCTCTTCGAACGGGCAAGGCTTGCAAAGGCATGGCGGGGACGACTTGCGCCGGGCGATGGGCCGTTGCCTCCTTCGCCTCTGATCTGATTTACGAATGAAGACGTTCTGGCGGCGGTTGCGCTTTGGTTTGTCGACCCTGCTCGGATTGAAGACGCGCGGGTTTTTCATTCCTTACCGCTATGCGGACACCGTGGCGGCACTGGGCTATCCGGCGCTGCTGCCGCTCTTTCAGGCCGCGCGACCCCGGTTCGAGGCCCTCCTTTCGGATATCGAGGCGCTTTCCGACAATCTCAGTGCGATCGGAAAAGACGGACACCCCGCCCGTTTCGATCAGGATTGGTTTCCTCGGCTCGACGCCGCTGCTGCCTACGCGATCGTGCGGACACTTCAGCCCCGGCTGATCGTCGAAATCGGATCCGGCCACTCGACCCGGTTCATGGCCCGCGCGGTGCAAGATGGTGCGCTGCCGACCAAAATTATCTGCATCGATCCGGCCCCACGGGCCGACTTGACCCGTCTGGCGGTCACTCACCTGCCTGTGCTTCTGCAGAATGCGGACCCCGCAATCTTCGCGGGCATCCAAAGCGGTGACGTGCTGTTTATCGATTCAAGCCACATCGCCATGCCGGGGACGGACGTCGATCGGCTTTTTCTGGACATTTTGCCTCGTCTCGCGGCGGGCACGCTGGTCCATATCCACGACATCACCCTGCCTTATGCCTATCCGGCGGCCTGGAACTGGCGTGGCTATAACGAGCAGTTGGTCGTCGGCGCCCTCCTTCAGGGGGGCGGCTACGAACTCGTCTTTGCGAGCCATTATGTGGCGAGGCATCTGCTGGGTCGGGAAAAACCGGAAATCCTGTCCCGGCTACCGCTTGATTCCGCGGCCCACGAAACCAGTCTTTGGCTTCGAAAACGCTAGCCGTTTTCAGAGACAAGGAAGCGTGCGTGTCTGTCCGGGTTCCGGCACGGGAATTCCAGCTTCCACATAGTCGTTCAGCTTGTTGCGAAGCGTGCGGATAGAGATGCCGAGAATTCTCGCCGAATGCGTCCTGTTGCCCTGACAATGATCGAGCGTGTCGAGGATCAGGTGGCGCTCCACGTCCGCCACGGTCCTTCCGACGAGCGAAATGTTGAAGATGCCTTGGTGGTCCGGAGGATGCGCGGTGTCGAAGGCGAGAGGCAATGGCTGACCCTGTCGAATGCGGAAGAACGCATCCGATTAGAAGGTCAGCATGGTTAGGAATAGCTTAACGGGAGTAAAAAGCTTCGCTGTATCGGGCTTGAAAAGCAAAAAAGGCACCGCCGGCTGGGGCGATGCCTTTCCTGGAAGTAAATGGCGTTATTGTCTGTATTGCTGGATGCGTGTCGTTCGCAGTCCTGCAAGCCCGTGCTGATCGATGGAGAGCTGCCAGCTGAGGAATTCCTCAGTCGTCAACGTATAGCGCTGGCAGGCCTCATCGAGACTGAGAAGACCGCCCCGCACAGCGGCCACGACCTCTGCTTTGCGACGGATGACCCAGCGTCGAGTACTGGAAGGCGGTAGGTCAGCAATCGTTAGCGGACTGCCGTCGGGCCCAATGACATACTTGACCCTCGGGCGGTGGGGTTCGGTCATGATACGCTCACACAAAAATTCAACGACCTCGTAGAACCTCAAATTACATGGACCGGCTTAATGTTTTCCTAAGCGCAGAACGCAAATTACGCATCTGCCGCGATTTGGCCATAATGGTTAAGAAGGCATTGCTTGGCGTTGTTTGCGGCTCTGGAAATTGGCCCTCGCAACGCGTATAGAAATTTCTTTGTTTCCCGTGCGCCGCCTTGAACGGCGCCTCTGGAATGGTGTGATGCTCAATTCTCTCGGTCTTCCTCGAGACCCCTCCGAAACTCGGGTCGTTGTTGCCATGTCGGGCGGCGTCGATTCCTCCGTCGTTGCTGCTCTCTTGAAACGGGAGGGATACGATGTGCTTGGAATTACCCTGCAGCTTTACGATCACGGCGCCGCTGCCCATCGTAAAGGTGCCTGCTGTGCGGGCCAGGATATTCACGATGCCCGCCGGGTCGCCGAGGCAATTGGCATCCCGCATTACGTGCTCGATTACGAGGCGCGCTTTCGCGAGGCCGTCATCGACCGCTTCACGCAGAGCTATCTCGACGGCGAGACGCCCATTCCCTGCGTCGAGTGCAACCGCTCAATCAAATTCCGGGATCTGCTCGAAACCGCCCGGGAACTTGGCGCCGACATTCTGGCAACCGGCCATTATGTGGCCAGTCGCGGTCTGCCGGACGGACGGCGCGCCCTGCATCGGGCGGCGGATCCCGATCGGGACCAGAGCTATTTTCTCTACGCAACCACACCCGAGCAGTTGAGCCTCTTGCGTTTTCCGCTGGGCGAATTGCCAAAGGACGACACGCGGGCCCTTGCTCGAGAATTCGGGCTGACCGTTGCGGAGAAGGCCGACAGCCAAGACATATGCTTCGTGACCCAGGGCCGGTACAGCGATGTCATCGAGCGCCTCAAGCCTGGCGCGGTGCATGGCGGCGAGATCGTACACCTCGACGGACGCGTGCTCGGCCAACATCACGGGATCATCCACTACACCATCGGCCAGCGGAAAGGCCTCGGAGTCTCGACCGGAGAACCTCTCTATGTCATCCGTCTCGACGCCAAGGCGGCTCGCGTCGTCGTCGGCCCCCGGGAAGCGCTCGCCACGCGGGCCATCCGGATCATCGATGTGAACTGGCTGGGCGATAGTCCGCTCGCGGCGGTGCCGGAGGGGGGCCTGGAAGTGGCGGTGCGGGTGCGCTCGACCCGCGAGCCCCGGTCCGCGATCCTCCGTTACGACGGAACCGATGCGGTCATCGAGCTATTATCGGCGGAAGACGGGGTGTCGCCCGGTCAAGCTTGTGTCATTTATGAAAGCGATGCTCCTCGCGCCCGGGTTTTGGGTGGCGGAACCATCGCCCGCACCTTAGCAGAAGCAGCGCCTGCCGCCGCTTGACGCTCCACCAGGGAATTTTCATGACGGATGGACCGACCACGGCCCTGATGCGCAAGGCATATGCGCGTTGGGCACCTGTTTACGATGTCGTTTATGACAAACTCACGGAGCCCGCGGCCCGCGCCGCGGTGGACGCCGCAATGGCGTGCGGGCCCAAGGTCTTGGAAGCGGGCGTGGGGACGGGGTTGTCTCTCGGCTATTATCCAGGAAACGCCGAGGTATACGGGGTCGATCTGTCGGAAGACATGCTCCGGAGGGCCCAGGCGAAGGTCGATAAGCGCGGCCATTCGCATGTGAAGACCCTTCAGGTGATGGATGTGACCCATCTCACATTCCCTGACGGCATATTCGACGCCGTGACGGCGCAATTCATCATCACTCTTGTGCCCGAACCTGAAAAAGCCCTCGACCAATTCGCGCGGGTGCTGCGACCCGGCGGCGAAATCATCCTGGCCAACCATTTTGGTCAACCGGATGGTCCGATAGCGGCTCTTGAGGAGTTCGCATCACCCGTCGTGAAGGCGATCGGCTGGAGTTCCGCCTTCAAGGCATCGCGGGTCGAGGAATGGGCGAGGGGCACAGGGTTCATGGAAGTGGTGGAATTGAAGTCGCTCTTTCCAGCCGGCTTTTTCAAATTGATGCGGATCCGCAAGACTCGCTGAGTCGACTCGCCAGGCAAAGTCTCAAGGGGCGGGCAACAAAGAATAAAAAGAACAAGGTTGAAATTTTTCCGTCGCCGGGTTATATGAAGTCCGTCGCATATTGGCTCAACATGAATTCAGACCCTGTCGACAGGGAAGCTCTGTTGAGCACCAATCAAAAATCCAAGCAAAGAATCTTGGCGTGACTCTGCGGTTTGGCGGAATTGTGCGGTGATCGACTGACGTCGGCATCCACTTCCACTCACCGCGAAAAGACATTTCCTGACATTCGGCAGCGTCGGCTCATTCCGACCACCGGGTCCAAGGTTTTCCCATTATGGCGATCGGCTTCACAGCGGCGCCCTCACTCGAAAAGACATTGTTATGAAGTTTCACTTTAGCCCCAGAGCCGACAGCAACGATTGGATGAGCGGATTCACGCTTGCCGGGATCTGGTCCCAGGATTCAGGCTCCCAGCGCGACATCAGCCATCTGGTGGATTGCACTTATCTCTACCATTCCGCGCGCGAACTTCAGTGGCATCTCGCGCATCGTTTCGGCCTGCGCGCCGAAGCCGTCGAACTGACTTCCGTCGCCTGAACGCTATCTATGAGGTGGTTCTCCTCGCCGCTCATACGAAGGAACGCCTCATGAGAATTTTTATGTTCGTCTCGCAGGCCAGGGATGACCTTCACGCGTTTGCCGACGATGAGGCGGGTAGTAAGCTGCCGGCCAAATACGGCCCCTGGGGGTTGACCGGCACTTTGCTCGCTCGCGCGGCACCCCCACACCGGTTTTCCCGGCGGGCCATCGAGCAGGCCCTCGCTAGCGAGGGTTATCAGCTCTGGCGGAACAAGCCGAAAGGCTGAATGACCATTATGAGCGGTTAGGAAGCCGCCGCTCGCAAGGCTGGCGGAGCGGTTCGTACGCCCGTTTCCGAAAGGTCATGAAGCCCCTCGAAAACCTGCCCTCTCATTCTTGACAGGGCGGCCAATCTTTCCCTATATCGCGCCTCTGACGCGGGCATGACCCGTTCCTGGGGCGGAGTAGCTCAGTTGGTCAGAGCAGAGGAATCATAATCCTTGTGTCGGGGGTTCAAATCCCTCCTCCGCTACCATCGATCCGATTCTTGCGCGGATCCTCCGAGAGATCTTTCTCTGCCGACAGCGCCATTGGCTCATTTCGAATTGAGCACCCGGCAAAATGGCGACCAGGCCTCAAGGCCAAAAAACTTCTTCGACACAACTTGTCACAGCAAAAATCACCGAATCCGCAGCTTGGCGCTTGTGAGCGCCGTCCGAATTGCTATCGTTTGAGGGCGGACCGTTCGCCAATGCGGATCGCCCGACGTCCTCATCAGACCCGTTCCAGCTTCGTCATGTCGTCCGGCAGACCAGCAAGGGCAATGATCGAGAGGCGGTCGCCAAAAATCTTGCTATCAGGAGGCACTCGATGTCCAAGCCGCCGATTGGCACTCGCCGGTCAACGGATCCACGTCAGGCTGCGGAAGCCGCCTTCAAGAAGGCGACGACCAAGCCCGTCGAACTCCCTCCAAAAGCTCCGGTGATCCCCGGTACGCGCGAGATGGTTTCCTTGCGGATCGACCGCGAGGTGCTGGATTTCTTTCAAGAGGGCGGGCCTGGGTGGCAGGACAGGATCAATGAGGCTTTGCGGAAGGCTGCGGGAAAGTAGTCAGGGACCTCACTGGCAGATCCTGTAGCGATCGCTGGAGCCGTGCATCTGCAGGTCTACATGCAAATGGTCCGCGTGGGACGCATCCGCACCCGGACCCAGTACGGTTGTGAACCAGCCGCAGGCAGCCCGCCTGACGGCGTTGATCGTTTGAACGTGCTGTTCGGCACCCTCGGGTTTGATGGGGATCCGGGCTTTGCTGGCGAGTTCGAAACTCGCGATATCGATGGCTAATCCTTCGGCATGGGCCGACAGTTTGCCCGAGGCCGCTCGATTTCTGTTGCGGCATTCAAAACCCGGGCCGGTATGGGCAGCAGCGAGCTCCGACCCGGTCGCGCCCAAGACAGCGGGCGCCACGAGCGAACCCAGCCATCCCCCGAGACTTTCGGCGAACCGGCATGCCACGACGGGCTCTGCAGGCATACGAAGCGGCCTTTCGCGGCCCGTTATTGGTATGGAGCGCAGCTTCACCGGATTCTCGATTCGGCAGTTCTGATTGTCTGCGGCAGGTGTCTCGACCGGCTCAAACTCAAATCCAGCGGTTTTCAATCGGGCCAGACATTCGTTCGTTTCCGACGATGCGGCCGAGCTCGGCGCGTCCGGAGAAGGGGATTGGGCCGGGGTCACGGTTGGTGGATCCTCGACCGGCGGGCGCACGGGGGGCAGCGGCGGCCATGGCTCCGCGGCGACGTCGGTCGCCGCAATCAGCGCCACCACCGAGAGAACGAAACGGCATCGATGGCTGGTCCCCGAGAGGGACGGATGGCTCCTGTTTGGCATTGCGGCTCCCATTCTGTCTCTTGGACAACGCCCAAGATTCAGAAAGGAGCCGCCTGGATTGAAATAGGGCGGTGCTTCGCGAAGAGGCCTACCGCCCGATCGCATAGGCCTGCATGAGACGCGGGGTCGCGGCGCCGTGCAGCATTCCGTCGGAATCCCGGCTCGCGGCTACGAGACGGCCGATTGTCCACTCGGGAGTCTTTTCCACTTCGTGACCGCGCGCCCGGAGATCCGCCAGAACCCCCTCGCCAAAGCTTTCTTCGGCTGCGAGATGCCCGGGCTTCTGCTCGCGCGGATGGAAGGAGGACGGGAAATGCGCCGTGTGCGCCATCGGCAGGTCGATGGCTTCCTGAAGGTTCAGGCCGTGATGCACATGACGAAGGAACAGGAGCAACTGCCATTGCTCCTGCTGGTCGCCGCCGGGTGAGCCAAAGACCATGTAGGGCTCCCCGTCTTTTTCCGCGAGCGTGGGGGTCAACGTGGTGCGAGGGCGCTTGCCGGGCTGCAGGGATGCCGGCAGATTTTCTTCGAGCCAGAACATCTGTGCGCGCGAATTGAGCATGAAGCCGAGTTCTGGAATCACCGGCGAAGATTGCAGCCATCCACCCGACGGCATCGCGGCGATCATGTTGCCGTGGCGATCGATGACATCGATATGGACGGTGTCGCCGCGGCGGGCGGATCGCATGGACGCCATGGTCGGTTCGCCGCCGGTTACCTTGCGGTCTGTCGTCGAGAGTTCGCGCAACGCCGCGAGCGTGCGCTCCACCTGTTGCTCGTACCCCGGAACGTGTCCCGGGCGTAGTTCCATCGACGCCCGATCTCCGATCAGTTTTCGTCGTTCCGCGGAATAGGCATCGGACAGGAGCGTCTCGATGGGGACCTTCACGAAATCGGGATCGCCGTAATAGGCCTCGCGATCCGCGAATGCGAGTTTCATGGCTTCCATGACGGTGTGGATGAAGAGCCCACTCGTCGGGCCCATGCGGGCAATGTCGAATTCTTTCAAGAGAGCGAGCGACTGCAGAAAGACAGGGCCTTGACCCCAGGGTCTGATCTTGTTCACCCGATAATTGTGATAATCGTAGGTTTGCGGCGCATCGTAGCTGGCAGACCATCCGGCGAGATCGTTGCCCGTGATCACGCCGCGGTGGCGCGTGCCGCTCTGGTCCATGACCTCGTTAGATCGGGAAAAACGGTCGATCGCTTCGGCTACGAAGCCTTTGTAGAAAGCAGCCCGCGCCGCTTCGATTTCCGCTTCACGATTACCGCCCTTCGCCTCCGCCTCCTTCAGGATACGCTTCCAGGTCTCCGCCAAAGCGGGGTTGCGAAAGAGTTTCTTACCCGCGGGAACATTGCCGCCTGGCAGGTAGACCGCCGCCGATGTGGGCCATTCCGTTTCGAAAAACTCCTTAAGGCCCCTGATCGTATCGGACACGCGCGGCAGCAGCGGATGCCCCTTCTCCGCATAGTAGATCGCAGGCTCGAGGACCTCGCGCAGGCGCATTGTTCCGTGATCGCGCAAAAGCAGCATCCACGCGTCGAACGCGCCGGGTACGACCGTCGCCAGCAGACCGTTGCCGGGAATGAGCGTGATGCCCTCGCGGCGATAATGCTCGATGGTCGCGCCGGCGGGGGCCGTGCCTTGGCCGCACAGCACCTCGATCCTGCGTGTTCGCGCCGAATAGAAAACGGCAGGGACTTCGCCGGACGGGCCGACGAGATGCGGCTCGACGACCTGCAGGACGAATCCTGTCGCCACGCACGCATCGAAGGCATTGCCGCCGCGCTCCAGCATTGCCATGCCGGCGGCGGAGCCGAGCCAATGGGTCGAGGTGACGACCCCGAACGTGCCGAGGATCTCAGGCCGTGTCGTGAACATGAATGCTACCCGTGTTGAATGTCAGTTTTCGCGCGGGTCGAGCGCATCGCGCAGACCGTCGCCAAACAGGTTGAAGCCAAGAACGATCAGGAAGATTGCCGAACCGGGGAAAAATGACATCCACGGCGCCTGGCTCATGAAGTTCTTCGCCGTGTTGAGCATCGAGCCCCAGGACGGATTGGGCGGCTGTTGTCCAAGACCGAGAAAGGACAGGCTTGCCTCCGCGATGATCGCCGTGGCGATCGTCAGCGTTGCCTGAACGAGGATCGGGGGTAGGACATTCGGCAGAATATATCTCAGGATGATCCAGAAATTCGGAAGGCCGATAGCGCGCGCCCCTTCGACATAATCCTCGGCCTTGACCGTGAGCACCTGACCGCGCGTGAGCCGCACGAAAATCGGCATGGCCGACAACCCGATGGCGATCATTGCATTGGTGAGGCTCGGTCCGAGGAACGCCGCGAGCGCGATGGCGAAGATCAGGAACGGAATGGCGAGCATCGCCTCGGTGGAGCGGGAGATCACCGCATCGATCCATCCGCCGAAATAACCCGAGACGAGACCGAACGGGACACCAAGCAGGACGGCTATGGCAACGGATACGACGCCCGCCATCAGCGAGGCTCTCGCGCCGATCACCATGCGGGAGAAGACGTCGCGCCCGAGTTCGTCAGTGCCGAACCAGAAGAGCGCGGAGGGCGCTTTTCGGATGGTCGCAAAGCTCGGCTTGATGGGATCATGCGGCGCAATCAGCGGGGCCGCGATCGCCACAATAACAAAAAAAATCACGAGGCCCGCGCCCAGGAGCGCACTGCGGTTGCGCAGAAATTTGGACAGTATGCGGCCACGTTTCTTCGGCAGCGCGATGTCTTCGGCGATGGCGATTGTCATTGGGCGTGCCTCAGTCGCGGATTGGCCAGAACGTAGAGAACGTCCGCCAGAAGATTCATGATGATGAAGCCAACCGCCGTACAAAGAACCACGCCCTGGACAACGGCGTAGTCGCGATTGAATACGGCATCCACCACGAGCTTTCCGAAACCCGGAATGGTGAAGATCTGCTCGGTCAGAACGGCGCCGGCGAGAAGCTCCCCGAAGAGCAGGGTCGACAGGGTGATGATCGGGATGAGCGCGTTGCGAAGGGCGTGTTTCATGATGACGACCCGCGACACGAGCCCCTTTGCCCGGGCGGTGCGGATGTAATCCGATCTGAGGACACCCAGCATCGCGCTTCTGGTGTGGCGCATGAGGCTTGCGGCGAGACCCGTGCCCAGCACGAATGCCGGCATGATCATGGTCTTGATGTTCAGCCATAGATCCTCGCTGGGAGGGACGAAGCCGGACGCGGGGAGGAGTTGCCAGCGCACCGAAACAAGCATGATGAGCAATATGCCGAGCCAGAAGTTCGGGATCGAAAGACCCGAGAGCGCGACGACGTTCGCCGCATAGTCGACGGTGGTGCCCTTCTTCACCGCCGAAATGATTCCGGCCGGAATTCCGATGGCGAGCGCGATGATCATGGCGAAGATCGCGAGTTCCAAGGTGACGGGCAGTTTGCCGAGGATCAGCGTCAGGACCGGAATGTCGGTTCTGAGAGAAATGCCGAGATTGCCCTGCAGGACCTGGCCGATCCACGCAAAATACTGGATCGGCACGGGGTCGTTGAGACGATACTTCTCGCGCAGAAATTCCAGGACCTGCGGATCCCGCTCCTCGCCCGCCATCGTCAGAACAGGGTCACCCGGCAGGAGCTGCTGCAGGGTGAAGACCAGCACCGACACGATGATGATCGTGGGGATCGCGATCAGGATACGTCTGGCGATGAAACGAAGCATGGTTTGCGCCGGCGATGTTGGAGGAGGGGCGTGCCCGGTTGGTCCGGGCACGCTATTCGAGGCTGCTCAGGACGCGAATTTCACGCCCTTGAGACGAATCATGCCATCCGGGTAGGGCTTGAAGCCCTCGACCTTCTTGGCCGTCACGAAAGGCCACGGCTGATAATACGTGTAGATGATCGGCAGTTCGTCCTGCAGGATCACCTGAGCCGCATCGTAGAGCGCCTTGCGTTTTTCATCGTCGTTGATGGCGCGCGCCTCATTGAGGAGACGGTCTACTTCCGGGTTGCAATAGCGTCCATCGTTGAGGCCGCCTTTGCATGTGACGAACTGATGGATGTTGCCATCCGGATCGACGCGGCCGGACCAGCCGATAGCGTTCATGTCGAAATTGCCCGCCTGGGCTTCCTTCTGCAGGGCTGCGAACTCCGTCGGACGCAGCGAGATATCGAAGCCCGCCTCGGCCGCCATCGCCTGAATGATTTCGGCGATCTGCTGCGTGGTCGTGCTGTTGCCGAAGGAAAGCTCGAGTTTCACGCGGTCGACGCCCGCCTCCTTCAGCAGCGCCTTGGCCTTGGCGACGTCGCGCTGGCCGGCCGCGAATTTCTTGTCATTGAAAACGCTGGCTTCGGGGAAAGGCTGGCCGGCCGGTGGGAAGATGCCCTGTCCGACGACTTCGTTGATCACGTTGCGATCGATGGCCAGTTGCAGAGCCTGCCGCACGCGCTTGTCCCGGCCGAGGGGGGACTTAGCCCGCTCTCCGTTGCCCGTATTGATCGTCAGTCCCTGATAGCCGATGCCGCTCACCGGCGCGAAGGTGAGTTTCGGGTCGCTCTTGACGTCCGCGACGTCGCTCGGCGCCAGCCGCTCCAGGATATCCAGATTGCCGGCCTTGAGATTGGCCAGGCGAACGGTCGTGTCAGGGATCGGCGTAAACACAAGCCGATCGAAATTGTAGCTCTTCGCATCCCAGTGATCCTTGAAACGATCAAGGATGATGCGATCGTTCTGAACCCGCTCGACGAACTGGTACGGGCCCGAGCAAACCGGCTTCTGGGCGAAATCCGGCGCCGCCAGCGCCTTGGGCGACATGATCATGCCGGCGCGGTCCGAGAGCTGCGAAACCAGCGTCGCGTCGGCCCGGGAGAGTTTCAGCGCGATGGTCATGTCGTCGACGACGTCGACACTTTCGACTGAACCGAGTTCGCTCTTGCGCAAGCTGTCGGGCAGGGTGCGGGCCCGGTCGAGATTGGCCTTGACCGCCGTTGCGTTCATCGTCTCGCCGTCATGGAATTTGACGCCGGGGCGGAGTTTCAT
The DNA here is from genome assembly GCF_056402495.1 of Microvirga sp. P4_A5. Taxonomy (NCBI): domain Bacteria; kingdom Pseudomonadati; phylum Pseudomonadota; class Alphaproteobacteria; order Hyphomicrobiales; family Methylobacteriaceae; genus Microvirga; species Microvirga sp. P4_A5. Next base: position 65,051 of record NZ_JBFUHH010000005.1, read on the forward strand.
CGTGAGCGTCTTCGCATCGTCGCTCCATTTCCATTCGGTCGCGAGCTGCGGGACGAATTTGAGCTCCGGCGTGATTTCGACGAGCTTGTCGCACATCGACGTGAAGACGATGCGTCCGACGAATGTTCGCGCGCGATGGGGATCGAGCACATCCGGATCCTCCTGCAGGCCGATCCGAAGCGTCTGGGCGGACGCGGCTGTCCCCATCAAGAGTCCAGCGGCTACCGCCATGGTGAAAATTGGTCTCATCGGCATGTTTCTCCTCTGTTGATTTTCTTAAAGTATCGGCGCGGCGGAATCGTCCTGCCGCTCGCGCCAGGTCCTGTAGAGCGCGAGTCGCGTGGTCAGAGCCGGGCTCGGAGACGGCGCGGTCAAAGCACCCGCTCCCGCGTTCTGGATCTCGCGCCAGAAATGGCATGCGACCTGCCGCCCTTCGACGGCGACTTCGAGGGACGGGTGCTCTTCCCGGCAGAGCGCACGTGCGTGCGGGCAGCGGGTGTGGAAGCGGCATCCGCTCGGAGGCGCTGCCGGGCTTGGCACGTCTCCCTGCAGCAACGGCTTTGGTTGGCGATTGACGGGGCTCGGAACCGGTATCGCGGTAAGAAGCGCCTGCGTGTAGGGATGCAGCGGGTTGTCGAAGAGATCGTTGGTGTCGCTCAATTMAACGATTTCGCCCAGGTACATGACCGCAACCTTGTCGCTCATGTGCCTGATCACAGCGAGATCATGTGCGATGATGACGAGCGTCAGGCCGAACCGGTCCTTTAAATGTTCCAGCAGATTGATGATCTGGGCCTGGATGGAAACGTCCAGCGCGGAGACCGGCTCGTCGCCGATGATGAGCTTCGGTTCTCCTGCCAGGGCCCGAGCGATGCCGATGCGTTGGCGTTGTCCGCCCGAGAATTCATGCGGATAGCGGTCGCCATGACTGGGGATCAGGCCGACGATGCGCAAGAGCTCGGAAACGCGCTCCTGCTTCTCGGAGCCCCGTGCGAGATCATGAAGCCATATCGGCTCGCCCACGATGTCGCGCACATTCATGCGGGGATTGAGCGAGGCGAACGGATCCTGGAAGATGATCTGCATCTCGCGGCGCAGGTCTCGCATCTCTTTCGGTCCCAGCTCCAGGATGGACTTTCCTTCGTAGCGAACGTCGCCGGCTGTCGGTTCGATCAAACGAAGGAGGAGGCGGCCGAGAGTCGACTTGCCGCAACCGGATTCGCCGACGATCGCGAAGGTCTCGCCGCGCCTGACGATCATCGAGACACCGTCCACGGCCCGGACGATCGTCGGCGAGGAGAGGAGACCGCTCCCGCCGAAATGCTTTACGAGGCCTTTGCTCTCGAGAATGATGTCGCTCATGGGATGAGTCCGCGATGGAGTTCGAGCGGCGCGTACCAGCATCGCGCGCGGTGACCCGGTGCCAACTCGACGAGGGGTGGCGGGTCGCTCACACATCGCTCGTCGACGAAGGGGCARCGAGGCGAGAAGCGGCATCCGCGCGGCATGAGTTCGGCAGGCGGAACGGTGCCGGGAATCGTCGTCAGCCGGCCTTTGCGCCGACCAAGGGAAGGCACAGAGCCCATCAAGCCGATGGTGTAAGGATGCTGCGGGTCGGCAAAGATGTCGTCGACCGGGCCGCTTTCGACGACCTGTCCAGCATACATCACCACGACTTCGTCGGCGACTTCGGCGACGACGCCGAGGTCGTGCGTGATCAGGATCATCGCCATCCCGCTCTCAGTCTGCAATTGCCGAATGAGCGCGATGATTTGTGCCTGGATGGTGACGTCGAGCGCCGTGGTCGGCTCGTCGGCGATGAGCAGATCGGGCTCGTTCGCCAGCGCCATTGCGATCATCACGCGCTGACGCATTCCCCCGGACATTTCATGCGGGTAGGCGCGCATCCGCTTCTCAGGCGCCGGGATGCGCACACGGCGCAGCATTTCCAGGGCGCGCTCGGATGCTTCTGCCTTGGAGATTCGGCGGTGTCGCAGAATCCCTTCGGTGATCTGATCCCCAACCGTGAAGACCGGGTTCAGCGACGTCATCGGCTCCTGGAAGATCATGGCAGTCTGATTGCCGCGCATATCCGCGCGCTCCCGGTCCGGGAGCGTCAGCAGATCCTTGCCCTCGAAGAGTGCGCGGCCCCCCACGATCCGTGCCGGCGGGGTGGGGAGAAGCCCCATCAGCGCAAGGGCCGACACGCTCTTCCCGCATCCGGATTCACCAACGATGCAAAGCGTCTTGCCCTTCGAGACCGAGAAGGACACGTTGTCCACCACGTTGATGTCCTTGGGCGCTCCATCAAAACGCACGGACAGATTCTCGACCGTCAGCAGCGGGCGTTCTGTCCCACGAGCATGCACGCTGCCAGCCGCGCCATCGATCACTGAAAACGGGACGCTGGAACTTGTCATGCGGCGGGAATTCCCTCGATATCGGCGTGAACGGGTTGTTCGACCTGCTCATCCCGGTGGCCTCTCGCCGATCGGGTCATGATCCGGAGCACACTGGCACGAACGGCTTCGAGATGATCGCGCATGGCGGCCTCCGCCTCGCCCGCGTCGCGCGCCGCAATGGCTGCGACGACCCGATGGTGCTGGGCCACATAGCCTCTTTGGCTGGCAGGCGCTCGCGCCTGTTCCCGAAGACGACGCCAGGTGGGGTCCTGCCGTATGCGATCGACCACATCGACGAATGCAAAGAGCAGGCTGTTGCCGGCCGCCTCGGCAATGGCCCGGTGAAAGGCTCCGTCCCAGAGCTCGCGGCTGTCGGCGTCGCCGTCGGCGATCGATTCCGTCTTCTGCGCCAGATGTTGGAGGCGCCGGAGGTCTCCGTTGGACGCGCGCAGGGCCGCGAGCCGCGCGAGCCCCGGCTCGATCTCCAGCCGTGCCTCCATAACCTCCAGCGGATTGGTACGGCTGGAGAGTTCCACGAGACTGACTTCTCCGCGCAGAGGACGCGGTCCAAGGAAGGTGCCCTTTCCCTGATGGCGCCAGATGTGCCCCTCGGCTTCCAGGACTTCGAGGGCTCGTCTGAGCGTCCTGCGCCCCACACCAAGCTGTGCCGAAAGGCTACGCTCGGACGGAAGGCGCTGGTCGTCCATGCCGGCCCGCTCGTCCAAAAGGGCGCGCATCTGCCTCAAGGCGAAGTCCGAGCTGTCGGCGAACGTCTCGGGTTTCTGCATCTATTTCGAGAACCAATATGAGGATTGGTACCGCTCCCGTGGTCCGGAGCGAAGTTTTCCAGAGGCTTTGTTGGGAAAGCAAGCTAGACGCAACCCGAACCACTTGGCAATTGGTTCAGCAAAATTTTTCCGCGCGCCGCTTTCCTCAGCACTCTGGCGTCTTCAGCCTCTTGTTCAAGCGCGCCAAGCACCGACATAACCGGTCACGCTTAACCGGACAGGAACATGGACTCTATCATTGCTTTAGCCTCCGATCCCACCGCCTGGATTGCGCTTGCAACCCTCATTGTGATGGAGGTGGTCCTCGGGATCGACAACCTCATCTTCATCTCGATTCTGACCAACAAGCTTCCGCTTGACCAGCAAACAAGAGCGCGCCGCATCGGTATTGGGCTTGCGCTTATCATGCGCCTGGGTCTTCTCGGCACCATCGCCATCATTGTGCAATTGACTGAACCGATCTTCGAAGCGTTCGGCCATGGATTTTCGTGGCGCGACCTCATCCTGATCGCCGGCGGTCTGTTTCTCGTCTGGAAGGCCACCAAAGAGATACATCATAACGTCGATAAGGACCCGGGTCCCGATATGTTCGACGGTAAGCGTGCCCAGTTGGGCTTCGCGGYGGCGATCGGCCAGATCCTCGTGCTGGATCTGGTTTTCTCCATCGACAGCATCATCACGGCGGTTGGGATGACCGACCACGTGCCGATCATGGTCATCGCCGTGATCGTGGCGGTCACTGTGATGCTGCTCGCAGCCGAGCCTCTGGCGAAATTCATCGAGGCCAATCCGACCGTGGTCATGCTCGCCCTCGGCTTCCTTCTCATGATCGGCATGACGCTCATTGCCGAAGGCTTCGGCGCGCATGTGCCAAAGGGATACATCTATGCCGCCATGGCATTCTCCGGGCTCGTCGAAGGCCTGAACATGCTTTCGCGGAGGGCATCCGACAAACGGAGCTGAACAAAGCCAGGGGCAGGACCACGGGTTCTGCCCCTATGGAATCAGGCCGGTGTCCCGCTGGCTCCCGCTTGCGGGGTTAGTGAGACTACCGCCGCCTGAAGTCGAGGGAGAAGGTCCCACAGGTCCCGATTGAGCGTTTTCAGGTCGGCGACCGATTTCACCAGCTCGGCAATGCGCGCATCGTCCATGGGCCGCAGCTCACCCAGGGTCAAATGGCCCCGGCTCTCCTTGATCTTCATGGCATGCGTATGGGTAATCTCGCCGCGGTCGTTCACCGTATACATGCAATGATTGAACTCGTTTCGGATGCGCGTGCTCTCATTGAAACGCGTGATGATCTTGTCGAGCATCTTTGCCGTCGGGCGATCCTTGATCTTGGCTGTGGCAAGCCTCTGGACCAGATCGAGGCGGGCACGCGTGGTGTTCAGAGTGGCAAACACGATGGCGGCCGAAACCTCATCCGTCTCCAACAGCACCATCAGCACATAGATGAACATGCTCTCGTTGTTGGACCAGCTGAAAACGAGATTTCCGATCAGAGCGAGAATCACCGTTCGCCGATCCGCCGAATCGATCGCCGCTGCCTCGATGGCTTCGAAATCCGGTTTGGGAGGGAGCCGTGTTGCCATTCGGCAGTTCTTTCTTGAGAAACAATTTGCTGAGACGTTTAGCGACCCAAGAGTTGGTCGCTCGGTAAAGTATAGCGCGGTTCATCCTTAAGGGCGATGCAACAAGGATTGCCCAGGCGGCTAGGGGCGATCATGCTCGGTAGATCAGCGGTAGGATCCCCATGCTTCAATTGTGGAAAGCGCGCCAGGGCCGGAAGGCGGCGGTCGCCACACTCGCGCCGCTGATCGCGCGCAGTGAGGGAAGCATGGGCGCGATCCCCAGCAGCGCCTGGCACGACGCATATCTCATCGGGTTTCTTTCGATGCTCGCGAGTCTTCAGGCGTGGAAGAAGGTAGGGCCCGTGAGTTCGCAGGCATTGGGGTTGATTCAGGCCGACACCCTGGCGGAGTTGAGCGGTGAGCTCGCAAGCGTGATCGGCGAGGAGATCTGCATTCTCAGTATGGACCAGAATATGGATTTTGGTGAGGGGTGCCAGCAAGCGACGTTCTTTCATGCGGCGCTGGAAACCGCACGTGACGATCTGCTTGTGCAGAACGACTGGCCTTGCGAGAGCGAGGGGGGGCACCGGCTCAATCTGCTCTGGAAAGAGGCCTTCGAGGTCCGTGTCTCGGCGCTGAGATGAGCATTTATACCCCATTCGGGGAACCGCCTGAGCTACTCCCTTTGCGTGTCTGGACGGCCCCCCGCAAGTAACGTCTACTTTACCCATGTTCAGGGTGAGTCATCGACTGATCATGGACATGGAACGGGTCAAAAGCCGCGTTCGTGAGGTGAGGCGCTAGTCGTCTCGCGTATAAGCGTCCACCGGGAAGCGGGCGGGCAATCTGTGCAGACAGATGACTGTTCCTGAACTTCTCCAAAAAAATAAACAATCATTTTCATGACGGGCAACCGCTTGTGTGAGCGGGTCGCTGCGTAACCGGGTAATGCAGGAGTAGGCATTTCCTGGAATGGCGGAGCTTTGTCGAATGGAAAGATTGAAGGACGGTCGCCTGCCATGCGTATCGGGTACACGACCGCAAGGGAAACGCGTTCAGTATGAGAAGGCGAGGCAGGCGCGCAGCAGGTCACAACATGTGTTCGGCGTCCCGGCGCCCATGTGGGTATCTTGCGATAGCAGGGCCCATCTCGAACCGGCTTCACAGTATTTTGTGTGATAGCTTCGAAAAGCCCTTGTTCCCGCACACGTAGATGATGAGCGGACCATGGACGGATCGAAGCGCTGATCCAGGAAATCCAGCATGTCCACCGATACCAATGCCAATCTGGCAGCCGCACTCGCGGGTGTCGCCATTGCTGCGCAAGACAATAGCAACGACGACACTGCCAACAACAGCTTCAACGACACCAGTACCGAAGTAGAGACTGATGTCGAAGTTGAAGTTGAGGACAGCTTCAATCAAAGCACCGATAACAGCGACCATAGTGACAACAGCGACAACAGCGAAACTGATGTCGATGTCGAGATCGAAGACAGCTTCAACGAGGATTCGAGCACCGACGTCGATGTGGCGCTCGCGGATTCGCTGAATACCGACAACAGTGCCTTCAGTCACAACGACAYCGATGTTGAGATCGAAGACAGCTTCAACGAAGATTCCAGCACCAATGTCGATGTGGCGCTTGAAGACTCGTTGAACAACAGCAGCACCAACAACAGCTACAACGGCGGCTATACCGACGTTGAAGTTGAGGTCGAGGACTCGCTGAACAACAACAGCACCAACAGCGTCCACAACGACGCCAGCACGCATTTCGACCTCGAAGTCGAGATCGAAGATGCATTCAACACCAGCGACACCGACTGGCTCGATCTAGACAACCTGAACTTCGACGTCATGCAGACCATTGGCAACGCTCTCAACGGCGGCGGCAATGACAATGCATTCAGTCTCGCCCAGGTCAGCGAGATGAACGACAGCGATACGCTGACTGCGACGAGCGGCTCGAGCTCGGGTCTGATCGGCCAGCTGGCGCTTCAGGAAGGCGGCATTTCCGATGGCATGGACGGCCACGGCATTGCCAACGATGCCGGCGAAGGCAGCGAAGTTGCAGGTTCTGCCACTTCCGCCGCCACCGCTCATCTGGAGGCTCTCAACCAGAACATCTCCATGGGCGCCAACATCCAGTACAACACGATGAACATCGACGTTGTCGGCGGTGCCGACAGCACCGACAGCATCTGACATCCTGTTACCATCGGCCCGCGCGGTACGCCGCGCGGGCCAGTTTCCGTCGATTGGCGGCGTATGCGTCGACAGGAGTGAGTCATGGCTGTTGCTAGCTCGATCGAGCTCATCTGGCACTTTGCCGGGCATCTGCACCTGACGCAGGACTACGTCGCGTCCCGCACCCAGCTGGACGAAATTTCCTACGCGTATCGCCCGATCGACCTGAAGTTCTCGGCAGACCAGCACATTGCGCGAAGTGAAGCGCCTGCGGATATGGAGAGCCTGGCGGTCCGGGTGAAATACAGCCTCGGCCCCGAATACATCACCCAGGTGAAATCGGCCGACCTCCCCGAATACCACACGATCGCTGTTAGCGCCTCGGCTCACGGTCATGGCGAGGCACTTCCGCACCACATGCATGCTGGGCCGAACGCTCTCTCCGTCGGGCAGAACTACATCGTTCAATATGTCGCCGAACCGCAGGCCACGCCGGCCGGCCCGCAGCCACAGGCCGGAGCCGTCGCGCCCAATTATGAAATCAAGTATGTCGAGGGCGGTGACGACACGATCGCCAACCTTTCGCAGGCGAATGTCGCGAATGACCGCGATTACTTCGCAGACGAGGCGGCCGGCACGCCAGTGTTCGATCATGTCGAGACCGACCAACCCATGGTCGATATGCTGGCGCTCGCGGAGAAGTACAACCCGACAACGACGCTGCCACCGGGCGAGAGCGTGGAGTTCTGGACCTCAGCCGTCGTCAACCGGCATGAAGCGCTGGCATCCGGCGAAACGGAGGCGCAACCCATTGTTGCCGGCCGATATGTGAATGGCGAGTCCGTTCCGACGGAGCAGACAGGCCAACCGGAGCCCGCGAACCACATCGTCCCCGAGCCGCCGGTTCCATCCGACGATGGCAGCGAGCCGGCGCAGGTCGCCGAGACCGGCGGTAACAAGTTGGTCAATATCGGGACCATGATCGACGTGAACGAAGCCCCCTCGACGCTGGTCGTGGTCGGGAACTACTACGAGACGAACGCTATCCTGCAGACCAACATCCTGCAGAACAAGGACGTGGTGTTCCACACCGGCGATGCTCCCGAGCTGCTCGACAGCACCGGAAGCACTCTCGATAACGTGGCGAATTTCGTCGTCGAGGAACTCGTCAAGCAGCACGGTCATAAGGGTGGGCCCGCGAGCCATCTCACGGTGAACATCGATTACGTCGATGGCGACGTGATGGATGTCAAGTCTCTGACCCAGCGCAATTACTTCGACGATGGCGATGTCACTGTTCAGACCCGATTCGACAGCTATTCGGAAGTCCACACGGGCGACAACACGCAAGCGAACGTCGCGAGGTTTGCCGATTGGGGAAAGCATTACGACGTCATCATCGTCGTGGGCGACTATCATTCCGCCAACATCATCTCCCAGACGAACGTCGTTCTCGACAACGATTATATCGGAGTTTCGTCGACGGCCGGTAATGCGCCATCGATCTATAGCGGCCAGAATGCGCTCGAAAACACCGCGACCATCGCCAAGTACGGAGCCACATCATTTGGCGATATCGATCGCCGGCTGGAATCTCTGATCGATGACCTCAACCATCGCGACGATCTAGATCACAACGCTTGGTCGGACTTCTACGGAGCGTCGTCCGGAAGTCTGAATGTCCTGTTCGTGACGGGGAACTACTACGACCTCAACATCGTCTCGCAGATCAACGTCCTGGCGGATGCCGATCTTGCGATCCAGATGGGAAGCAGCGGTCTGCAATGGCTCTCCACAGGGGGCAATGCCGCGGTGAACGAGGCGACGATCGTGAATGCCGGAGGCCTTTACGAACAGCGGATCGGCGGAGACTTCTACGAAGATTCCATTCTCGTGCAGGCCGATCTCATCGCGGATGCGAGCGAGACGGTCGCTGCCGATCCGACCGCGCTCGTTTCCGAGCTCGTGGCCTTCATGGACCACACGTCAGATCACGACGACTCGGACGCGATCGTCTGGACGAAGGACATCTTCGGCCACGGTGACACTTTCGGTCACGTGTTGTCATGACCTCAGAATTGTCCCATCGGGGGGAATGAATGCTTCAGCAACGCAAATTAGACAGTGCAGCGTCGGATTCATCGCCACGAAGCTTCGGTTCCTCCGCAGACCCTCGCGACGGCTCTCTTTCCGCTAGACTCGCAAACCTCGAGGAAGTCTACCGCCGGGATTCCGCGGAGCGCTACGTTGCTCCCTTCGCGGATGCCGAGCCTACACCCAAGCCACAGCTCCAGAACCTGTCTACGCTTCAGTCTCAGCCCGCTCTCGATGCCGAACCGTTGACGGCGAAGGCCGAGCGCCCTCAGCCTTCTTCGCGCTCCTATGTGCGGCCAAGCCTGCCGACTCAACGCGAGGCCCCGGCCAAACCGCAATCTGGCCCCGGCGGACCAGGGAAAGGGGGCGGTACGGGCTCCGGTGGCCGCGGCCCGGGCGGTACGCCGCTGCATCAACGCCTGGGTGACCGCGACTTTCGGGACGTCCTCAGCAAAGGTCTTGCCGCCTGCCGACGGAATCTCGTGACGGTGGCGATTTTCTCGTTCTTCGTGAACACGCTGGTGCTGGCGATACCGATTTACCTTTTCAACATCTCGGACCGCGTGTTGACGAGCCGAAGCTCCGATACGCTGGCGATGCTTTCGCTCGTCGTGGTGGGTGCGATTCTCGCCCATGTGCTGATGGACATGATGCGCCGCTTTATCCTGATGCGCATCGCCGTCGAGGCGGAGAGCAAGTTGGGGGCGCYGGTCCTCAGCGCCGCCGCCAAGGCGTCTCAGAACGGCTCGAGCCGCGAGTTCCAAACCCTGTCCGACCTCCAGCACATCCGGGGGTTCCTGACGGGGCCGGTGCTGTTGATGATGCTCGACGCGCCGGTCGCGCCCGTCTACCTGCTCGCCGTCTTTCTGATTCATCCGGATCTTGGATATATCGTGTCGGTCACGGGCATCATGCTTCTGCTGACCGCGATGCTGAACCAGAAGCTGACGGCCGTCCCCTTTGCACGGGCGAATGCCTATGCGAGTCGAGCCAATCTTCAGGCCGACGCGATGGCCAGAAACTCGCAGGTGATCAACGCCATGGGAATGATTCCCGAGGGAGTTGTGATGTGGGGTCGCGAGACTTGCGAGTCTCTGAAGGCGCAGGTGATTGCGCAGGACCGCAACATCATGATGACCGGCGTCTCGAAGTTCATCCGTTTGTCGACCCAGATCGGGATCCTCGGATGGGGCGCATCGCTTTCGATGGCGGGTGAATTGACGGGCGGGATGGTGATCGCCGCCTCTATCGTTGCCAGCCGTGCCCTCGCGCCGGTCGAGGGAACGATTGAAGGGTGGCGCAGCTTCGTCCAATCGCGATCCGCCTATGGTCGCGTCAAAGCTCTGCTGCAGAGTTCGCCTCTGAATCTAGACCGTCTGCGTCTTCCCGAACCGCAGGGCAGGTTGACGGTCGAACGGGTTCTCTACGTTCCGCCGCCGAACAAGAAGGTGATCCTCAACGGCATCACGTTCCACCTCGATCCCGGCGAATCTCTTGCCATCGTGGGAGCCTCGGGTTCGGGCAAATCGACGCTCGGCCGGATGCTCGTCGGCTCGATTGTGCCCACCGCCGGGAGCGTTCGCCTCGACATGATGGATCTGCGGAATTGGGACCCGCGTCAATTCGGCGAGAATGTCGGCTATCTGCCTCAGGACGTTCAGCTGTTCCCGGCGAGCATCAAGGCCAATATTGCCAGGATGCGCGACGACCTTTCGGACGAGGATATCTTCGACGCGGCCGAGTTGGCCGACGTGCACGAAATGATTTCGCAATTCGCGCAGGGCTACGAGACCATCGTCGGCATGGATGGAAGCCCCCTTTCGGGCGGCCAGCGTCAACGGATCGGTCTCGCGCGCGCGTTCTTTGGAAATCCGCGCCTCGTCGTGCTCGACGAGCCGAATTCCAATCTCGATCATTCCGGCGAGCAGGCATTGGCCCGCGCCCTCGTGAGAGCGAAGGAGCGTTCGATTACGATCGTGGCCATCACTCAACGGCCTGCGCTTCTCAAGAGCGTCGACAAAATCATGATGATCAAGGACGGGACGGTCCAGGCATTCGGCCGTCGTGACGAAATCATACCGCTGATGAGCGGTCGCAAGGCCCAGGGTGGCCCACCGATCATCGACGGTTGAGCGAGATTGGATCAAAGGTTATGGCCCCAACACCCGTATTCTCAGAGAAGCAACGTGAATGGTACGCGGACGTACCCCGCAGCACCCGCCTTCCCACGCTGCTGGGGGTGGGAATCCTTGCCCTCACGGTGATGGGATTCGGTTATTGGGGCGGTATAGCTCCCATCGCGGGCGCGGTCGTCACATCCGGCGCCTTTGTTGCGACCGGGCAGAACAAGCTCATCCAACATCTCGAGGGAGGCGTCATTCAGGAGATCCTCGTTCGCGAGGGCGATATCGTGCAGCAGGGTCAAACCCTGGTGCAGCTGGATGAAACCTCGCCCCGTGCGGAATTGCGCCGCCTGTCATTGCGCCAGGCGCGGCTGCTTGCCATCGAGGCGCGGCTCCGCGCCGAAATGGCCGAGGAAAACGACATCATGTTCCCACCGGAGCTGATGTCGAAGCTTCAATCGGATCCGGATTTCACAACGATCGTCAAGGCGCAGCGAGCGACCATCGACGCGCATCGAAAGAGCCTCAAGAGCGAGATCGCGTCCATCCGTACCAGCATCGACGCCCTGCATGAACGCATTACCGGAAGCACGACGCAGCTCGGCTCTGTGCAGCAGCAAATCGCGTATTTCGACGAGGAGCTCGGCGCCAAGGAGCAGTTGCTTCGCAGCGGCTTGATCCGGAAGTCCGAAGTGTTGGCCCTGCAGCGGGCCCGCGCCAATCTTCAGGGCGAAGCGGGTCGTCTCACCGGCGAGATCGGCGACTCGAAGGAGAGGATCGCGCGCGCCGAGGAACAGATCGTGGGTGCACGCAACACCGCCGTCAAGGCTTCCGTCGAGCAGCTTCATGAAACCCTGGCGGAACTCGCCGACGTGCGAGAGCGTATCCTCGCATCCACGCGCATTCTCGAGCGGGTCAAAATCACCAGCCCGGTGCAGGGCGTGGTGGTGAAGCTGCGCTACCACACCCCCGGCGGCGTCGTGGAGCCGGGCAAGACCGTGATGGAAATCGTGCCGGCTCAGACAAATCTTCTGATCGAGGTGCGCGTTCGACCGCAAGACATCCAGAACGTCAAGCTGGGGCAGGCGGCAGTCGTTCGTCTGACCGCATTGAAACAGCGCGTGACACCGATGATCGAAGGAAAAGTCGTCTATGTGTCGGCCGACGCGCTGCCCGACGACAAGAGCGGGTCGGCGTCGCGCGGCGATGTCTATGTCGCCCGGGTGGCGCCCGATCCCGGCCAGACAGCCGATATCCACGGCTTCGTCGCCACCCCGGGGATGCCAGCCGAGGTCTACATCAAGACCACGGATCGGACGTTCCTCGAGTACCTGCTGCAACCGATCCGAGACAGCATGTCGAGAGCGTTCCGGGAACTCTAACGGGCCTTTGCCTCGCTTCGCCTCGTTGCCGAAAGACCGATCGCGGTGCCCTTGCGACAGGGTGCCGCGATTTTCGTTGTGACGGCAGAAGATTAGCGGATATTTCGTATTAGTTATATAATTCCAAAAAGCAGTATACTTCTGCATTATCACGGCGCGCGGCGACGGCAGAACCTCGTGTCGAGGGTGTTTATTCCTTTGAAACCACCGTTTCAGTTGAGATACCGCCGTCGCGCACACCCTTTCCGCAGAGTATTTTCCTCGCGCTCCGTTCGAGCTTGTCTGGGTGGCTGGCCCTCCGAGCCGATCCCCAGCCTGGGTCCCCGGCATGCAGCTCTCGAAAATAATCCCAAAGTGGTAGCGGGGCTCCGAGCTTAAGCGCTTGAATCGTAACGATGACTCGTTGACCGCGGCCGCAACGTGCCGGGTCGGAATCGTCCGTTAACGCAAAGTTAAAAAACGCCTCCCGCGCTTTATTCGGATGAAGTATAATTCTTCTGTCGTCCTTGAATTGACGACGGTAAATGATCCTATATGGGCGTTGTGAAGAGTTATAAATTGTAAATCGCGAGTAATAGTTTATCGAGCGGGGGCTATTGTGGCAATTGATCCTAGAAATCTATCCGCGACTGCCAATTTAACCTTTAGCGACGAATTTAATACCTTCGATTATTGGAACGGTCACTCGGGCACTTGGGATACCGGTTATCCGTGGACTGAGGTGAACGGGGGTACCAATGCGGCGAACGGCGAGCAGCAATGGTATGTCAACGCGAATTACACTCAGACATCCTCGCTCGGCACCTACACGGCTCAAGGCGGAATCATGAACGTCCGCGCGGCCCCCACGCCTGCCGCGCTGCAATCCTACGTCGACGGCTACGCCTATACGTCCGGGATGATCACGAGCTTTCATTCGTTCAGCCAGACTTACGGCTACTTTGAAATGAGGGCCAAACTGCCGGCCGGGCAGGGTCTCTGGCCGGCATTCTGGTTGCTTCCGACCGATCTCTCCTGGCCGCCCGAGATCGACATCATGGAGGTCATCGGCAGCGCGCCCAACCAGCTTGAGACGTCCGTGCATTACGATGCTGGCGGGCACCAGATGCAGAACAAGACGACGGTTTTGGAAGGGATGACGACAGGGTTCCACACCTACGGCGTAGGCTGGCAGAAGGACAAGATCGCCTGGTTCTTCGACGGCACGAAAATCTACGAGATTGCGACGCCCGCTGGCATGGATAAGCCAATGTACATGCTGGCGAACCTTGCCGTGGGCGGCGAGTGGGCCGGCAGCCCCGATGGAACGACGACGTTTCCCGCCACTCTCCAGATCGACTACATCCGGGCCTACTCCGCCGTCGGCGCCACTGGATCGACGCCTCTGGTTGCAATATTCCAGAATGAAAAGGCGCTATTCTCGCTTCCGAGCAGCGCCAAGGCGAAGAAGAGCGTCATCGGCACGTATGATTGGGACGACCTCGCTGGCACGCGAACTCATGACAAGATCGTCGGTAAGCAGGGCGGTGACGTGATGAAAGGCGGAAAGGGTGACGATACCTATTACGTCGATCACCGCAGCGATCGCCCAATCGAGAAATCAAAAATGGGGATCGATACCGTCCGTACGGATCTGGCGAGCCACCGGCTCGCGACAAACGTCGAAAACCTTGTTCTTATTGGCAAAGGCGACCAACGTGCGTATGGCAACGGCGGCGACAACAAGATCCAGTCGAATGGCATCGGCGACAATCTCCTGTCGGGCGGAGCCGGAAACGATCAGCTCTATGCAGGCCGCTATGCCGACACGCTGATTGGCGGCGCGGGGAGCGACCAGTTCATTTTTACGACCGCGCCAAAGCGAGCCGGACATGTGAAGGATTTCCGGCCGGGGGTCGACATGCTCGATCTGCGCGCGTTGTTCAAAGGCATTCCGCTGGCCGATCCAATCTCGGAGGGGCGGCTCATCTTTGACGACAATGGCTCAGGCGACACCATCGTTCGTTACAAGGCAGGTTCAGGGGCGATCCTCAAAATCACGACCCTCGACAACGTGGCGCCCCAAGCCCTTCACGCTCATGTCGACTACTTCTACGTCTAGGGAGTCGGATTGCTGCGCTACGAGCGCCGACCGGGTTTGATGACAGCCTGCGGCAGAAAGGCAGCACCTGAGAGCAAGGATCGGAGGGCGTTCTCCGTTTGGTGCAGTCCGTTGATCGATACGCGTGGAAGCGCGTACAGGTCGGGTGCGGCGGAAGCAAAGATGTGGCCCGGCTGGGTCGTCACAGCGGTTTCGTAGCCGCTCTCGCGGCTGAGCCGAAACTCCCTAGGTCCAGATGATGAGGCATCCCCGTGGGGATAGCAAAAGTGGCGAACCGGAATGCCCAGACGGGCTTCGATCGCGTCCTTGCTTCCAGCTATTTCCGCCTCGGCCGCTCGGGCATCGCAGCGCGCCAAGACAGGATGCGTCAAGGTGTGGGCGCCGATTGTCACACGGGGATGTGTCGCGACCAGGGATCGCAACTCGTTCCAATCGGCGCAGAACCGCCGAACGGTAGCATCGGCATCGATGCCGAACTCGCGTCTGAGATCGTCCATAACCCGATGGAGCTGGTGGTCTGACCCGGCCTTCAGGCGACGCCGAAGGCTCTCGAACGCCACGCCTTTCCGCTTCAACGTCCGGGTGAGATATTCTTGTGGTCCATCGTCGAAGTCGACTGAGAGTTGCTCTGCGGCTTCGATGACGCTTTCCAAATCGAGCCACCACAGGCTCCCCCGGCCGCTGGCGAAATCATCGACCACGAAGATTGTCCACGGCACGTCGAGATCCCGGAGAAGAGTCGCCGCAAATTCCAGGTTGTTGCGATAACCGTCATCGAACGTGAGAACCGCGAAGGGTCGACCGCCGCAATCTTCCTGCAGCCGATCTGGCACCTCATCGAGCGAGATGATGTCGACGCCTTGCCGTCGCAGCATTTCGACCGTGAGAGCCAGAAAATCCGGCGTGATTTCCAGCGAAGCGTTCGGCGCGAAGGGTTTTTCGATCCAGGGACGCACATGATGAAACATCAGAATCATGCCCGAGCCGAGCGTGAAGGGCCGCAACCAGCGATCTGCGCCGATCGCGTTGATGGCCGCGAAGCCGCCGCGGAACAAGCGATGCCGTCGGGTCAGTCGCGGGGCCTCTTTCACGATTTCCGCTCCGGCGGCAGATATGCGCGGATGTAATCGACCTCAAGCGTCGCAGGGAAAACCGTATTGGCATCAGGCGACCCCGGCCAATGTCCGCCCACCGCGAGATTGAGAATCATGTACATCGGCTTGTGGGTGTCGCTTGGAGTTGGCATTGACGCGACTTGAACGCCGTCAAAGAACCACACGATCAAGTCAGCCGTCCATTTCACCGCGTAGACGTGGAAGTTCTCGGCGAGATCCGGCGTCTGGGCGCGGAACTGCGATTGCGAATGAAACCCGAGGAAGTTGCGGTGCGCCGTCATGATGTAGCTGTGGGTGTCGTGGCCGAGGGCTTCGAGGATGTCGATTTCGGGGGGCCAGGATTGGTCTGTCGGTGCGAGCCAGAACGCGCTCCACAGACCGCGGCCGCGCGGGACCCGGGCCCGCATTTCCACGTAGCCGTAAGTAAAGGAGAAAGTGGGTGCCGTCGTCAGGATGCCCGATGCATACTGGAACCCGGTCTCCTTTTGCTGCTCGGCGGCAAAGGGGAGAGCGCGGATGAGAAGAGTGCTTTGCTCCGTGGAGAACGGGTGGAAGTGGGCAAGCGATGGCCGATCCTTCCCGCGTCGAGGATCGACGTAATATTGGCGCTCCTTGTTGGAAGGGTTATTCCTCTCGCCCCACGGATAATGTGGCTCCCAGCGACCTTGCTTGGTTGCGGCATCCCACAAGGCGACTGCGTCGAATTGATCCTCGAACGCCAAATTCCATCCGGGAGGAGGGCCCGCGACCTTTCCCGATTCAACGGCGAGGAATCCGCTTTTCAGATAAGGCAATGTGGAGAACGCGAAACCTGAGCACACCGAGACCGCCGCGACCTGAATGGCGATGATGCGCACGGCCGGCCCCGCTTGGAGCGCCCCGACGCGCCGGAGATGCCCCAGAACGGACACGACCAACGCAACGCCCGCAAGGACGCATCCCCAGGCGAGACCCTCGGTTCCCGCCAGCATATGGCCGCCTGCCATTGCGGCGAACAGCATCCCGAACGCGGGCAGGAACATACGCACGGCATCGCGTTTAGGGCTCGCCGACAGGGCGATGCAGATCGGGACGAGCCAGGTGGCGAGCGCCAGCGGTATGCAGGAGATTGCCAGGACGACAGTCGACGGTGCTGCGTCCTGATAGCGCGGGAATACCAGGGCGATCAGCCCTGTGGCGCTGCCGATCGCGACAAAAGCCACGACGGTGAGAGCCGCCGTGAGCAGAACCGCCTGCAGCTCGATCGCGCGGGAGCACGCGCCTGCCGGGGCGCTAAGCATTCGCCCGAGCAGTCTCGGGTAATAGACCTGCGCAATCGTCGAGATGAGGCCAAGACCGACAAAGGCGAGGTTTGCGCCGAAGGCAAAAAACCCGAGCTCGTCCGAGCCGGTCAAAGCCGCTGCGATCCATCGGTTTGCCGTGAGATAAACGAGCCACGCCGCATTGAACACAAAGAGAGGAAACGCCGCGCGCCACAAGTTCAGAACGCGCCTCGGCGTAGGGAGCGAGCGAGTCATCGGTCTCGCAAACACGAAGGCCAGGGCCGCGTACCAAGCGAGCAGAACGGCGAAGCACCCGGTGACGCCTGCGAAGACGAGGCCTGCCAGGCGTGGAAGGGTCATTCCGGCCTGGAGCGTCAGCGCCACCATGGTGAATTCCCACATCTTGGCGCCCGCGCGGAAAATCGTCACGGGTGCGTTCGCGATCATCATGAGCGCTCCGCTGCTCACGGCCAGCACAGCATCGAGTGGCCGGATGTCCCCGCTGAAGGACGCAACGACCGCCGCGAACGGCACGAGGATCAGCAGGACGACGCCACCTGCGACCCAACTCGCCCACAATATTTCGCTATCACGTCCCGCTTCAGCCGATCCGCCCGCAAGATCACGGTCCGCCAACTGGGACAGGCCCATATCGAAGCGACTGCTATATTGGAACAGGCTGGTCAGCAACGCGAAAGTTCCAAAAGCCGCGGGACCCAGCAGCGAGGGCGCAACGAGGGACGTTCCGAGGCTCAGGATGCTCAAGATGAGCGTGCCCAACGTGTAGGTCGCAGGATGAGCGAGCCACTGACTTCGACTCGACGCCCGTAATGATCGCATTCGACGCGGCAGTTCGACTTTGCCCTCGATCGCAACCGGGATTGTCGGAGTTGGCGTCATTGCGAGGTCCGGCGCGCCGCGTTCGGAGTTCCATGCGCCGATCCGAAGGGTGCAGCCGGATTGGTATAGCCGCGAAGGCGCCGCTCACGCCGGATGTTGGCCCTGCCGCCGGCCAACCAATCGAGTTCGACGCAGCTTTCGATCAGTCCGAGGTCGACGAGCTGCTGCGTCGAGCGAAAGGTTTCGCTTCCTGCATAGACGAGACTGACATCCGGATTTCCGTCGACGAGAGCCGTATATCGGAGATACTCCGCTCCGCCATCCCAATGCTGCCCGCGCGCTGCCTCCGTGCGGGCCCGGTGGTGGAAATCGGCAAAGAATTTAAAATGCAGCAACGCGCCGGTAATTCCCGAAAGGCGCATCGGCGTGCAACGGTGGTTCGACGTCCAGGACAATCCGGCGCGGGCTTTGATCAGCGGGATCTTGGTCAGGTCGGGCGCGATGCCGAACCCGTAATTGATATGCTGCAGGCCCGCGGCAGCCCCGATGGGATGGCGGCGCAATTTGCGCATGGCCCGCCAGGCTGTCCTCTTCCACGGCGGCGCGTCGCGAAACTCGGGGTAGAACATTCGCAAACGCGGCCCACCGATCACCTCCGTGTCGAACAGGCTATCATCGTGCCGAGAAAAGCCGAGTTTCTGGCGAAATTCGTAGTTGCGATCAAAATACGGCGAAGTCGCGAGGAACGGCGTACCGGGCTCGTAGACCGCATCGACTATCGGGCAAGCGCTGTACATATCGAGGAGTAGAGAGAACACGCCTTCGCTTTGTCGCCGATCGAGGAAGCGGCAGAACGCTGGAAGTGTCACTTTCTCCGAATGCGGATATGTGAAGAGCTCGTCTGCGTCCACGAAGAGGCACCAGGAACCGACCCCGTAGAGTCCCACGAGCAAGTTGATCCAGTCCATGCCGTAATTGGCGGCTGCAAACGACCCGCCCGCATGGAAGACATGACAATCCGGCTGGTCGAGCAGGAACTCTCGCGTCCCGTCGTCGGAGCCGTTGTCGACGATGAAGAAGCGTTCGATCCCAAGGACGCGATGATATTCGAGGCAGTACGGCAAGCGCCTCGCTTCGTTTCGAACGACCATGAAAGCCGAGTGTCCGCCCGTGGTCTGGCCGATCGTCCGCGCGTCGATCTGGAGGAGAGGTCTGGTCATTTCGATGACCCTCCGGGGGACGAAGCTGCCCGCGCGAACCGTGTGTCATCCCTGGCGAAGAAATAGAACACGACCAACGTCAGGAGGATGGGGGTCGCGGCGATGCCGACCTCACCAAGTCCGGTGATCAGCAACAGCACCACGATCTGGTCGCGAGCCGGATCGGGCCGTGTAATAAACCTGAGACAGAGGAGTCCGATCGCAGCGATCGCCGGCAACGAGCCGGCGAAACCCAGGGATGCCAATGTCTGCAGCAACATGTTGTGCGCGTTGACCGCCGTGCCCTCGAACCCGGTGCTCACCGTACCGGCGATGACATCCTCGATGCCATTATATCCCCATCCCCAGACCGGCTTGTCGACGATGAGTTTCCAGGCGGCCGACCATAACTCCGTGCGCCCGGTCAGGGTGAAAATCTCGCCTTCCGCGCCCGTACGACTGAAGCCTCGGACAAGGGCGTCGATTTCAGTCAGACCGCCGGTCGCGGCGATCAGCACGATCGCCGCGATCGTCGTCATGCCGGTGATGACGATGGCATGCCGCCATGCGCTTGCGCGCACCTCGATCACCACAAAGGCCAGCAGTGCTGCTACCAGATTCGTTCTGCTGCCGCTCGCGAGAATCGCGATCAGCCCCATGAGAAGAAGCGCCGAGGCGAAGAACTTGGGAAGGATGCCCATTCGCGCCGCGATGGTCGTCAGGGTAATGAAGATCGCGGCCTGCTGGCCAAACGTATTCGGATGACCCGAGAACCCCTGCAGACGGCTGAGACTTTCTTCGGCCGAGGGCGCGAGCCATGCCACATCAAAAGCCAACAGACCGGCGATCAAGCCCACGAGCAGAAAGACCCCAAGGCTCCAGATGATCGTGCGCAACGCGACAGCCTCATCGAGATCGCGCACGGCAAGGCAGGCGAGAACGAGATAGGCCAGAAGCCCGATCGCACTCGCAGCCGTATATGCCGGGACTTCCGACCAGGCAGCGGAGAGGAGCGCGATTCCCGCATACGCGAAGGCAAGTCCAGTCATCGGCCTGCTGAAAAGATCGGAGAGGTCACGCCAGCGCAGGAGGCCGATGCCCAGAATCGTGCACCACACCGCAAGCTTCGTCCCGTTCTGCCAATCGAGGCCGGTCTCTCCCAGCTCGCGCTGCCGGAACGCCAGACTGAGAACAAAAGTCGTCATGAAAAGCAGAAAGATCGTCGTGAGCGAGCGGCGCGCTCCCGACCGGTGGAGCGCGACAAGCGCAAGGCCGATTGCGGGGCCGATGAATGGCGCCGCATAGGCGACAGGTCCGATCTTGGGTGCCATGAACACGGCTGCGATCCAGCCCACTGTGATGGCGGCTGGAAAAGCGAGCGAGACTTGATGGCCTCTTTGCGCGGTCGACACCATGGCATCGGAACTCATGGCTGGTTACCGCGGAGGGAGGGTGCGACGGGCGTTTCGAGGATGCGGATTCCACACCATGGCAGCGCCTGCTGCGACCGCGGCGATGAGGGTGCCGGCAAGAAACAGAAGAGCGTTGGGAAAGCTCGGGCGCAATGCGGCATCAGGGCGGGCGAGAATTTCCACGCCGGGCCCCGCCGACGAGGTACGCGGCTCTTGCTCCTTCAACCGGACCAAGGCGCCATCCAGCAATTCCTTGTCGATGGCCGCCTCTCTTTTCAGGGCGTCCAGTTTGAGGGCCGCAAGGTGATGGTCGGATATTTCCTCGCGTACGGCACGCAAAGCCTTTTCGACGACGGCAAGCCGAAGCTCGGAGTTGCGAGCCTCAGCGCTTTGCGCCTGCGCGGGGAAGATCGTGCCGGAGGAAGACGGCGCCGCGTTTGGCGTTCTGATGCGCTGCGAGGTAGCGGTTTCGGTTTGCATCGCCGCCGCGGCGATCTTGCCCCGCAGTTCCGCCACCTCCTGGCTCAGCGCTGCCCTCTGCGATTCAAGCGAGTTGAGCATGGCGCTGTCGGCGAGATCGGAGCTTAGACCGAATTCGCGGACGGCACGTTCAGATTTCTCGTACCGGGCTTGCAGCCCTTCCACTCTCTCGATCAACCACGCGGAATGCTGATCCGCGCTGCCGCGCTTGCGAGCCAATTGGTTGCTCAGATAGGCGTTCAGCAACGTGTCCGTCAGTGCTGCCGCCTTCACAGGATCTGAGGACCAATATCCCATCTTCACCGTATAGGACCGGCGGTCCCGGGACACTGTCAGATGTTTTTGCAGCTGCTCGCGAATCTCGGCCTCAGAAGGCTTGCGAAGATCGCCGAACCATTGCGAAGCGACGGGAGCGACGCGATAGAGCGATTGGAGAACACGGAGGCTCCACCGATTCGGATCGCCCGCGAATTCTGGATCGTCCTTGAGCCGGTGATGGGCGATCACAGTCGCGGCAACTGTGGGCGAACCGATAATGTCCATCTCAGACTGGATGGCGTTGTCATCCAACGGCTGCCGGAGAGACTCGACGTTATCGAGCCGACCTTGCGCATCGGTCGGACGCAGGATCACCGAGGCGGCCGATTCGTAGCGACGTGGCAGCAACGGCCACGCGATGCCCACGCAGACGACAACCAAGAAGAAACCTGCGAGGAAGCGCTTCACGTCGTGAGAGGATATGGCGCGGCCCTGATGCGATGCTGGCTCCCCCGCGCGCGCTTTGCCGCCGGTCGGAAAGTCAATCTGTGAGAATGAAATGCGGTGCTGGGCGTTCATCGAAACCTCGAAATTCCGGCGGTTATGGCGCTTGGCGCACGCTTCGGATCAGATGCGTGCGAGGCCGTAGAGACGCCGGCGAACGGCGCCGGACAAGAGGCGGAACACGGTGTACATGAGGGTGATCACCAGGAATTGGCGGACAGACAGAAATCCCGTTCGCAAGCATTCAACCCGAAACTTGATCTCGTTGATCAGGTATTTGAGCCCGCCACGGCGACTGCGTTGCGCCGTGCTTGAACGAACGTAGAGGAGAATTTTCGGGATGGCATGGAACCTCGCGCCGGAGAGGACAAGCCGGACGAAAAGGTCATAATCCTCGAGAAAGCCAAAGGTGCTTCGGTAGCCGCCCACCGCCAAGAGCGACTTCTTTCGGACCATCAAGGTGGGGTGGTGAACGACGTTGCGCCAGCGCAGAGCCCGAACGATTCCGTCATGTCCCGCCGGCGTCACCTTGAGTTGCGGTCGCCCACCGTCTTCGAAAAATTCTTCGCTCCAGGCTGCGATGACGTCGATCTCGGGATGCGTTTCGGCGTAAGTGATTTGCTGTTCAACACGGTCACTCGTGCAGATGTCGTCGCTGTCCATGCGCATGACGAATTGGCCCAGACAGCGGTTCAAACCGGCATTCATGGCCTCGGCCAAGCCGCGATTGCTGGTGAAGCGAACGAGCGTCGTGGGGATTTTTCCCCTGGCGATGAATTCAGCAATCACGTTCTCTTGGTCGCGGTCGACTGGTCCGTCGACGACAAGCACGAGTTGATCGGGCAGAACCGACTGAGCCTCGAGGCTGCGGAGCGACGCATCGAGATTGGAAGCCGTCTCGGAGTGGTATGTGGACATCAACGTGCTGATCTTCGGTTCCGCCTTTACGACAAGTGCGGGTTCCGCAATCGAAGTGTCGCGCCGGTTCATCGTGCGCCCCGCCGCGAGATGACGACGGCAGGCGTCCGCACAAGGATTACCAGGTCGGCAAAGAGGCTCCAGGTCTTTACGTATTGCTCGTCAAGACGAACTCGCATGTCGTAGCCGAGGTCGTTGCGGCCGCTCACCTGCCACAAACCGGTTATCCCGGGGCGCACGCTCTTGTAGAGCGCGGTCGCGAATCCGTAATGCACGAGTTCGCCTCTCGTGACGGGTCGCGGACCGACCAGACTCATGTCGCCCTTGATGACGTTGAGCAACTGAGGCAACTCATCGATGCTCGACAAACGCAGAAAGCGGCCGATGGACGTGATGCGGGGATCGAAAGAGAGCTTCTGCTCCCTGGCCCACTCCATCTGCGCGTCGGGATGGAGAGAGAGATACTCGTCGAGGCACTCCTCCGCGCCGAGGATCATGGTGCGGAACTTGAGACACCCGAAGGTTTCACCGTTTTTGCCGACCCGCTGATGCCGGAAGAAAATCGGTCCGCCGTCGATCGCCACCAAGGCCGCAACCGCGATGAAAAGCGGAATACTCATGATGAGGAGCAGCGAGGCGGCGGTGAAATCGAATGCGCGCTTCACGACCCGTTCGACGGCGACAAATCCGGCGTGCAGGGAAACCGTCAAACGGTCGCTTGGGGAAGGGGAGCTCTCAGAAATCGCGGAGAGCGACGTATCGGGAAACTGCGGCTTACTCATAACCAACTCCGGAACTTCGGCCCTGCCGACGCCAAGTTCTGATACTCGTCAGAAAAGTGACGTTACTTACGATTGATCGCGATGCAGGGGAGTTGGTTTGACATGGTTTTACGCACTATCAACTAACGCTGTACTGTCGCCACCCTTCTCGTGCGCTGATTATTATCCTTTCGTTTACCATCAGCAATCGATCAAAGGTGGTAACGCATAAGCATTTGATATTAGTAACAGTATTGCTAGCCACTCTGAGCGATTTTTACGCTCGGCGCCCCTCCAGGAAAATCCAGTGATCACGCGGTTGTGATATAGGCGATTTCTCATATTGGGCGTTGTGCTTGAGGTGCAGCGAGCCGGCGAAGGAAATTCGTCTGCCGTTTTGTAACATTAGAGGAGTTTTCTCCTCAACGACATGCCTACATGATCGCTTTTATCGATACCACGAAAGCGGTAAGGTATACTCCCTTTGCCGGTCTGGTTAATAAGGGGTTAACTTGTATATTCCGACGGATCCCGAAAGGAGAGTTGCATATGTCCCAGGGTGAGCCGAAGGTTACAACGTATCTCGCATGCGTCAATCCGATGCTTAAAGCCGGACTTGGCCACATTCTCGCAAATACTCGCTATGAAGTTCAGGCTGAAGATGAGCCTGCCGGCCGTCTGGATGACGAGGGCACCGGTGTTTCGTCGAGCGTTCTGTTCATCGTCGATAGTAATCTGCGGGATGCGGTGCTACCCGCTGGTCTCTCTGCGCTGAAGTCGCGACACCCGGGATCGCGCGTGGTCGTGCTTGCGGATACGTTCAACCTCGAGCAGATGATGACGGCTTTGAAGGGTGGGGCAGACGGATATTGTCTCCCGACTGTCGAGGCCTTGATCCGGTACCTTGATCTCGTGATGCTTGGCGAGACGGCTTTCCCGTCCGCACCGTTTCTGGCGGCCATCATGAACGCTCAGCCGCAGGGCGAGACAGAGGTTTCCCGACCGACCGATGTCGACACGCGTCGCTCGCTCGCGCACGCATCCGACACCCGCATGCTTTCCAATCGCGAGGCCGAAATTCTGCATTGCCTGATGCAGGGTGCGCCCAACAAGATCATCGCGCGGCAGCTCGACGTGGCGGAAGCGACCGTGAAGGTTCACGTGAAAGCAATCCTGCGCAAGATTCAGGTGGCGAACCGGACCCAGGCCGCCATGTGGGCCGTGGAGCATCTCTCGCCAACCGGCGGCGAAGATCCGGGAATTGCATTGCGGTCATAGCCGCGCTGGAATTCGGTCAGCTTGGAAGATGACAGCAGGGCGGCGAGACATCGTCGCCCTTCTTGCTGCATGTCAGCCTGTTTGCGCGAGCTTGCGACGCCAGACGACCTTCAGTGGAGGTCGATTGCCAGGCTGAGGGTGAACAAGACGGTTCCCTTTGAGTCGGTCACCTCGAGCCGCCAATTCTTCCACTCGCTGGCAAGCTGGTTATCCTCGTGCCGCAATTCCGCGATTGCCTTGAGCGCCTGGGCTCGGGCCTGCTCGATACCGCTCACCTCGATACCGTCGTCGTCGATGATTTCTTCGGTGCCGTTCACGAGGTTGAAGTAGCATCTCATAGGAGCGAGCGAAGGCCTCGTTTGAGCCGCTGATCTGAAATCGCGTGCACCGGTGGAGCGGGGAAGATCAAGACGGATACCCGGAGAGTCTTGATCTGTAAACGTTTCTCCGCCCACCATGTGAGACACCCATGTCTTTGGCAACCTCTTCCGTCGAGGCGCCTGTGGACTGGCTCCGATTTGCAGACGTCGCGGTTTTTGAAACAATGTAATATTTCATCTTTTATGTAACTATAGTTCTAATCTCTCTTACAAATGAGGCCATTTCGCGTCTCCCAAGTTTTCGCACGAATTTTCTTCTTGCGTTTGGTTAAGAAGAATTGTCGGCAATTGCTCTTTGCGCTAGATTATTTTCGCAGTTCGAGTTGGTGGGTCACTGGCTTATCGCGAAAGGGTTTTTGTTATGCGTAAGAATTAC
Organism: Microvirga sp. P4_A5; assembly: GCF_056402495.1. Taxonomy (NCBI): domain Bacteria; kingdom Pseudomonadati; phylum Pseudomonadota; class Alphaproteobacteria; order Hyphomicrobiales; family Methylobacteriaceae; genus Microvirga; species Microvirga sp. P4_A5. Next base: position 90,485 of record NZ_JBFUHH010000005.1, read on the forward strand.
GAATCGGAAGCCCTTCCCGATCTGGGCGGCTCCCTTGCCATCGATATGTACGCTCGCACCTCCTCCCCCCGATCTACGACACGCGCCGCCTCTCCTTCCCCGGACGTTCCCACGTTGCTCTTCGAGCCGAATACTTTGCTGCGCGAAGGGCTGAGGAAGATGCTGGCCGATACGGCCTATCGGCTGGTGGCGACCGGTTCCAGTCTCAAGGAGGTCTCGCAGCTTGCCGTTTCCGGTGACCGGCCCTTCCTGGCGATTGTCGATGCAGTCGCCGATCATGCGAGCGTTCTGCAGCAGATCGAGGCTCTGAAAGAATCATACCCCTCGGCGAAGGCCGTGATTTTGGTCGACCATTATGAGGTGAAGCAGTTGCTTGCGGCATTCCAAGCAGGTGCCGACGCCTATCTGGTCAAGACGATATCGTGCGAAGTCCTGGTGAAGTCCCTCGATCTCGTCATGCTGGGCGAGACCGTTTTCCCGTCAGCGGCACTCGGGCTCGTGGGACATTCCGAGGCGGGCCATGTGTCCGAGATCGCCCACGATGTGGACGAGGTCTCGCCACGCGGGCTTTCTGCGCGCGAGACGGTCATTCTGCGCTGCCTGATGCAGGGCGATTCCAACAAACTCATCGCGCGCCGATTCGATATCACGGAAGCAACGGTCAAGGTTCACGTGAAGGCGATCCTGCGAAAAATTCATGCGAAGAATCGCACCCAGGCGGCCATCTGGGCCGCGGCCAATCTCCGTTCCACCGGTCAACCTTCGAGCGACTGAGACAGGATCGGACAGTGGCGCGCCGCGACGACAATGTCGCGGTGCAGCACGTGTGAACGAGCACCCGCTTTTTTTCCGAACTCGCTGACGCCCGCGTGCGGCAGAGATTGTCCCGCAGGAGATACCAGCCGCATAGGCGTCGAGCCGTATCCATAATCCGTGTCGACCGTCCGGGCATTCCCGGGTTCGCGGAAGAGCCCGGCCCGTCAAGATTGCGAGGGATTGGCGACAACCGTCCCGAGGGTGTTTCCAGACGGGCGCCGAACCCTTATATGGCGTCTATCCCTTTGCCGGAAGCGCCTGGAGGCTTGTCATGACCGCTCATCAGAAACCCGTCGATCGCCGCACGCTCGACCTCAAGGATCCGTCGCTCCTCGTGGGCAAGGCCTATGTGGCCGGCGAGTGGATCGACGCGCCTGATGGCAAGACGATCGCTGTGACCGACCCTTTCGATGGCGCCATCATCATGGAAGTGCCGGATCTCGGTCCAGAGATCGCGCGCCGGGCCATCGACAAGGCCCATGAGGTCCAAAAGGATTGGGCGCGCAGAACCGCGAAGGAACGCAGCGTTATTCTCAAGCGCTGGTATGACTTGATCCTCGCGAACGCCGACGATCTCGCGCTGATTCTCACTACGGAACAAGGCAAGCCGCTGGCCGAGGCAAAGGGCGAGGTGGTGTCCAACGCCGCCTATATCGAGTGGTTCGCCGAAGAGGCGAAGCGGATCGATGGCGACATCATTCCCCAGGCCCGAAGCGATCAGCGCATCATGGTGCTGAAACAGCCCGTCGGGGTCTGCGCCGCGATCACGCCCTGGAATTTTCCGAACGGCATGATCACCCGAAAGGTCGGGCCGGCCCTTGCCGCCGGCTGCACCATCGTGCTGAAACCCGCCGCCCAGACGCCACTTTCCGCCTTCGCGCTCGCCGTGTTGGCGGAGCGCGCCGGCGTGCCGAAAGGTGCCTTCTCGGTGATAACGGGAGAAGCCAAGCCGATCGGACACGAGTTCTGTCATAACCCCAAGGTCGCCAAGATCACCTTCACGGGTTCGACGGGCGTGGGCCGCTGGCTGATGAAGGAAGCGGCGGACGGTATCAAGCGGCTGTCGCTTGAACTGGGTGGCAACGCTCCCTTCATCGTGTTCGATGATGCGGATCTCGACGCGGCCGTAGAGGGCGCGATGATTTCGAAGTTCCGCAATGCTGGTCAAACCTGCGTCTGTGCCAATCGGATCTACGTGCAGGACACGGTCGCCGATGCCTTCACCGAGCGGCTCAGCGCGAAGGTCAAAGAACTGAAGCTTGGACGCGGCACGGAGACAGGCGTCACCCAAGGGCCGCTCATCGACGACCGCGCGGTCGTCAAGATGGAAGAGCATGTCGCCGATGCCCTCGCAAAGGGTGGGAAGCTCGTTCTCGGCGGCCAGCGTTCGACACTGGGCGGCACATTCTTCGAGCCGACGGTGATGACGGGGATCACCCAGAACATGAAGCTCGCCAAGGAGGAAACGTTCGCACCACTTGCGCCCATCATTCGGTTCAAGGATGAGAACGACGTCATCGCCATGGCGAACGACACCGAGTTCGGCCTCGCCTCCTATTTCTACTCTCGCGATATGGCGCGGATCTGGCGCGTTGCCGAGGCGCTCGAAAGCGGAATGGTCGGCGTCAATACCGGCCTCCTTGCCAACGAGGCAGCGCCGTTCGGCGGCGTGAAGCAATCGGGCCTGGGCCGAGAGGGGTCGAAATACGGCATCGAGGGCTTCCTCGAAATCAAATACGTTTGCTTGAGCGGAATCTAAAAACAGGCGCCCGACCGGTTCGCGGTCAGGCTAAACCTGCGCTCGTTCAAGCGTCTGGATTGAATGCGACGGCGACCGGTTGATGATCGGACGCCGTCGTTTCCGTATCGACGCGAATATCGACGAGCTGCGCCGTCAGATTTTCCGTGCCGAAGATAAAGTCGCGGCAATGCGCGCCCCCGGGCCATTGCGCCGCGTCGGCAATGCCCGCAGTCGGCGCGTGAGCTTCTCCCGGGTTTCCCGCTGCCCACAGGTCGACGAAAGCCGGAACTCCACCGGCGAAGCCCTTCTGCATTTCGTCGTAGAGCGCATCCTGTGGTTCGAAATTAAAATCCCCGCAGACGATCGCCGCAATGCTTGGCGGGATCGTCCGATAGGGCCCGCTCGTTCTGTCGCGAAACGCAAGCCCGCCGCGCTTCGTCCTGTCTTCGTGCAACCGGCGAAGCTCGCGTATCTGCGCTTCCCGATGCAGATCCGAATGAAATTCCAGATGGCAGGTGGTCACGCTCACAGGGCCGAAGGAGGACACGACGATCGCTTCCAGCCCCTGCCGCTGCATAGTGCGCGCTTCGACCGCCGGCGAGGGGAGCATGTGGCTCGTGACTTGCAGGACCGGCAGGCGTGAAAGGATCATGTTGCCGAAGAGTTGCGGCCTCCCTTCGACGGATGTGATTTCCACGGCGGGACGGAAGATCGGCGTAAAGCCAGGCAGCAGCGCAGCGATCACCGCTGGCTGGTTCTCCCCGAGGTCATAGTCGGGGAAGCCGTAGGAGACTTCCTGAAAGCAGAAGACATCGGCGTCGCAGAACTCCCGGGCCGTCGAGACGATCCTGCGCAGGTCGACATTCCCGTCGCAGCCAAGACCCCATTGAATATTCCAGGTGAGCAATTTCATCGCGTGACGTCCGATCTCGAACTCGTCATGGGGTCTTGCGGGAATCGAGCAGACGGGCGGCCAGCTCGACGAAGCCATCGCCCGAATGCCCGGCAGTGACGAAGGCGGGTTTGCTTTTGAGACGGTTCGCTAAGTCGTGGATATTCGCAACGCCCACGCTCATCGGAAAGGCCGCGAACATGGGTTCGTCATTGGGCGAGTCGCCCACGTAGATCACCGCATCTCGCGCGCTGTCCCAGTCCAGTCCAAAGAGATCGCGCAACGCCACCTTCGCCATGCTCAGCTTGTTATAATCGCCATACCAGCCATTGACATGGATCGAACTGACCTTGGCGACCGCGCCGTGGCGCTCGAATATAGATACGATACGGTCGATATCGGACTCGGGAAGCGCCGGAACGTCCTCGCAGAAATCGATCGCAAGGTCCGCGACACGATATGCCTGATCGCTCGCAAGCGCCGACCCTTCAACCTCGGCCAGGACCTCTCGCTCGATCGTCGCAAGCCGTTCGCGATTGTTGCGGCGCTCATTCGCCGATGCCCAGAAATGCTGGTGCATTTTCTTTGCATCGCGGTCGTAGTGAAAATAGAAGGCACCGTTCTCTCCCACCACGGCGTCCACCGGCCACATGCGTGCGATGTGATCGCACCAGCCTGCCGGGCGTCCCGTGACGGGCATGACGATGAAACCCGCGCGGTGCAATTTTTCGAGCGCCGCATAGGCGGCTGCGGTGAGGCTGCCCTCGCTCGTAATCGTGTCGTCGATATCGGCCAGGACAACGCGCACGCGACGAAGGTCGGCGGCGCCGAGTGCGGACAGAGGTTGCATCAGGCCCCACCCATCGTCGGCAGGCATCCGTTGTGGCAGGTACTATCAAACATGAGAGAGCGTCCTTCGTCGGCATCCCGAAATTTCCGCGAACCCTAGAAGGCGGGAACGTCGATTTCAAGCGATGCTCTCGCTGGCGGTCTGCGCCGGGAAAAGAGGCCGTATCGATCATCGGAATGCTTGCAGACCGAAAGATCCTGGCGTCAGATAACCCTCTGGACCCCAATAAAGACGGACCATGCAGACCGACGCCGAAATCCTGCAGATGCTTTTCCGGACCGCGCTCGAAGCGGCGCTCCCCGATGGGAAGTTCGACGCGTGCCTGCCGGAACGCCCGAAAGGGCGCACGCTCGTTCTCGGTGCCGGGAAGGCCGCGGCGCGGATGGCGGCCGCGTTCGAAGGCGCCTGGAGTCGCGCGGGCGGCACGTGTGAAGGGCTTGTCGTGACGCGCTACGGACACGGCGCTGCGACCCGCTCGATTGAGGTCGTCGAGGCGGCCCATCCGGTTCCGGACGAGGCGGGGGTCGCGGCCGCGAAGCGAATCCTGGCGCTGGCGCGATCGGCCGGCCCCGATGACCTGGTCGTATGCCTGATTTCCGGTGGCGCTTCAGCGCTTCTGGCGCTCCCGGCTGAGGGGATCACGCTCGACGACAAACAGACGATCAACCGCGCCCTGCTGCGATCCGGCGCGCCCATCGACGAGATGAACGTGGTGCGCAAGTCGCTCTCGGCCATCAAGGGCGGTCGGTTGGCGGGCGCCATCGGGGCGGCCCGGCATGTGACCTTCCTGATCTCCGACGTCCCGGGCGACGACCCGTCGAGCATCGGTTCCGGACCGACGATCCCTGAGCCGGTCGATCCCGAAGAGGCGCTCGCGATTCTGCGGCGTTATCGGATTCCCATTCCGGACCATGTGGTCTCGGCGATCCGCGCCAACACCCTCCCGGGGACGGCGCGCCCCGGCGCGGTTCACATGCTGGCAACGCCCATGATGGCGCTGGAGGCCGCGGCCTCCCAAGCCAGGACGCTTGGCCTGGCCCCGATGATCTTCGGCGATTCCATCGAGGGAGAGGCCCGCGAAGTTGCCCGCGTGTTCGCGGGCATTTCGCGATCGGTCATCACCCATGGTGCGCCCCTTGCGGCAC